>DQGF01000495.1:0-123 GCA_003525045.1 Pseudomonas sp.
TAGTATAGGTGGCATTACGCCGCTGTCCTGGCCGTCCTGCGCGCGGGCTGCACTGAGCTAACATGGCCAATAGGTGAATGCGCTACTCGCATGTCAACGGGAGGAATGCAGCAATGACTGAAC
>DQGF01000495.1:425-763 GCA_003525045.1 Pseudomonas sp.
GAGGAATGCAGCAATGACTGAACGCCATATACAGCACAAGGAAACGCTTTCCAACGGATGCAAGATCGAGGTTAGAACCGAGATTCTGAAGGACGGATCCCTTGGGATGTTTATCGGTGTTTACCGACCTGACGGTACGGTCATCGATGAAAATCATGACCCAAAACCGCACATGCTGGATATGGAAGCCGCGATGGATTGGGGCATCGATATCGCCAAGGGCATCGGGAACAGCCAGAGAACGTTGTGAGGCGCGCCTTGAATTCCATGAAAAAGCGCGGCACCGGCATCTAATGCCAATCAGTCAGGCGCACCCAAACTGATGTGGGAGCGGCGGT
>DQGF01000495.1:1099-3736 GCA_003525045.1 Pseudomonas sp.
TGCTCGCGAAAGCGGTGTGTCATTCACTTTGATGCTGAATGCACCGCCGTCTTCGCGAGCAAGCCCGCTCCCACACTGGATCTGTGCCGGGCACAAGATTTGTGTACGACCCCGATTACCTGTGGGAGCAAGCCCCACATTGGGTGTGTTTATGCCCTTGAACCTCAGCCCCCAGCGTGCTTATTCAACGCCGCTTCCGCCGCAGCGATTTCCGCCTGGCGCTTGACGATCACGTCCCCCACCGGCGGACCCTGGAAGCGTCGCGCTTCAAAACCGAACCAGATGATGGCCGTCAGGATCAGGAACCCGATGGTGATGTACAGCGCCCAATCGTTCGGTGGCTGGATACCGATGATGAAAATGATCACCATCGAGAGGATCGAGAGGATGGCGAAGAATGAGTACCAGAAGCGCCCCATGTTCCACGGCCCCATGGTCGGCCACTTCGCGGTGCCGTAGGTGAACAGGCCCAGGATGATGGGAATGACGAAGGAAAAGAACAGGAAGATCACCGTGCAGGAGACCACGATGGTATAGACCGGGGTCTCGCCGATCGATATCACCGACGATCCCCAGACGAACAACACGGCCAGTGTAGCCCCGGTCCAGATCGCCGCCACGGGGCTGCGATAGGTCGGTGAGACCTTGGCCAGGGCTTTCGAGCACGGCAGGCCACCGTCACGGGAGAAGGCGAAAATCATCCGTGAGACCGAGGTCACGGTCGCCAGCCCGCAGAGAAACTGCGAGATGAAAATCGCCAGGTACAGCGCCATTTTTACGGTCGGGTTGACCTGAGTGTCCATCGCCCAGAAGAACACATTCCAGCCCTTCGTCGCCGCTTCGTCCATGCTCGGCAGCATCAAGACGAACGAGCTGAGCATGAGCCAGCCGAACAGCAGCGACCAGATCACCGACATGACCATGCCGACCGGCACCGACATCGCCGCATTTCGGGTTTCCTCGGAGGTATGCGCGGAGGCGTCATAGCCGGTGATGGTGTAGATCGGCAAGAGCAGGCCGAGCATGAAAATCCAGCCGTTCGAAACCTGTGGCCAGACGCTGCCGCCGGCCTCTCCGGAATAGTTGCCGAAGGTCACCAGCCGGACGAACTCATAACTGGGGGCCGCGATCAGGCAAACGATGGTCAACGCGATCGCGGTCGCGAAGATCAGATAGCCCGAGAAGTCTGTGAGCTTTGCAGTCAGGCCAATGCCAAAGTGGTTACACAGGGCCTGGATGCCGGTCAGGATCGCCAGGAAAATGACCCGGGTCGTGGTCGTGTCTTCCATGCCCAGGGCCGGTCCGAAGGCACCGTAAAAAAAGTAATAGGTGCCGACGTTGATCGCGCCGAGCACCGTGACCAGCCCCAGCAGGTTGAACCAGGCCGTCAGCCAGCCGGTGAAGCGGTTACCGAGAATCGAACCCCAGTGATAAAGGCCGCCAGCGGTGGGGTAAGCCGAGGAAATCTGCGCCATGGCCATGGCGAAGACCCCGGAAATCAGGCAGCCGATCGGCCAGCCGATGCCGATCGACGCGCCGCCCGCGCCCGAGGTGCCCTGGGCCAGGGAGTTGATGCCACCCGAGAGGATGCAGATGATCGAAAAGGAAATGGCAAAGTTGGAGAAAACGCCCATTCGTCGCGAGAGCTGCTGGGCATAGCCCATGCTGTGCAGCACCTTGACGTCATCGTCTTGCGGCGCGCTGGTGCCGGGCTGGCTTGCTGGGTTCATTTCGTGTGCCCCTTGTCAGGTTCTGGTACAGGCCGAACTGAGCCGCCGTCGGCTCCTACAGACGGCCGTGATATGCCGCGTCGAAAATGTCTGCCGCACCGGCCCGGGTCAATGGCAGCGGGTTGCCGCCGGCAGAGGGGTCGACAATCGCCATGTCCGCGATCAGGTCGGCCTGTCGATCATCCACCCCCAGCTCGAACAGCGTGTGCGGCACGCCGATGTCCTTGCGCAGTTTGAGGACGAAGGCCAGGAAGCTGTCGAAGCCCGGGGAGGGCAGACGCAGATAGGCCGCCAGGCGGGTGATGCGTTCTTCGATGGCCGGGCGGTTGAACCGCAGGACATAGGGCATGAAGGTGGCGTTGGTCATGCCGTGATGGGTGTCGTACAGCGCGCCGACCGGATGCGAGAGGGCGTGCATCCCGCCCAGGCCTTTCTGAAATGCTGTTGCGCCCATCGCCGCAGCCGCGAGCATCTGCGCTCGCGCCTCGAGGTCGGAAGGCATGTGCACGGCCCGCACCAGGGCATTGGCCACCAGGCGAATGCCTTCCACCGCGATGCCATCGGCCATGGGATGAAAGCCGGGGGCGCAGTACGCTTCCAGGCAGTGCGAAAAAGCATCCATGCCGGTACCGGCAGTGACCTTGGCCGGCATGCCGACGGTCAGGGCCGGGTCGCTGATGACCACCCGCGGCATCATTTTCGGGTGAAAGATGATGCGTTTGGTGTGGCTGCGCTCGTCGATGATCACCGCCGCACGGCCCACTTCCGAGCCGGTACCCGCGGTCGTCGGCACCGCGATGACCGGGGCGATGCGGCTTTCATCGGCCCGGGTCCAGTAGTCGCCGATGTCTTCGAAATCCCAGACCGGTCGGGTCTGGCCGCTCATGAAAGCGATGAGCTTGCCCAT
>DQGF01000495.1:4035-18845 GCA_003525045.1 Pseudomonas sp.
GCGATGAGCTTGCCCATGTCCAGCCCGCTGCCGCCGCCGAAGGCGACCACGCCATCGTGCTTGCCGGCGCGCCAGGCATCGAGCCCGCCCGCCAGGTTGGCCTCGACCGGATTGGGCTTGAGGTCGCAAAACAGCGCGACGCCAAGACCGGCGGCGCGCAGGGCGTCCAGCGCGGCGGTGGTGATCGGGGCGCGCGCCAGGCCACTGTCGGTGACCAGCAACGGTCGCTCGATACCCTGGCTGCGGCAGGTTTCGGCCAGTTCGGCAATGCGGCCGACACCGAAGCGGATGCTGGTGGGGTAGTTCCAGTTCGCGGTCAGGCTCATGGCTCAACTCTCATGGCTCAAGTCTCGTGGCGCAAATGGAAGGATTTCGCGCGGGTCAAATGTTCATAGCCCAGGCGCGACAGCGTGACGCCGCGCCCGCTGTTTTTGACCCCGGTCCAGGCCAGGGCCGGGTCCAGGTAATCGCAGCGGTTCATGAAAACCGTGCCGGTGTCGATCTGGTTGCCCAGGTATTCGGCGGCGGCGAGGCCTCGGGTCCAGATGGACGCGCTGAGCCCGAACTCACTGTCATTCATTAAGTCGATGGCTTCATCGTCGCTGGCCACCGACATGATGCCGACCACCGGCCCGAAGCTTTCTTCACGCATCACCGACATCTGATGGCTGACATCAACCAGTACCTGCGGTGCGAGGTAGGCGCTGCCCGGCGCATCGGCCGCGAAGGCCCTTGGATCGATCAGCGCCCGGGCTCCCTGTGACAGGGCTTCGGCGATCTGTCCACGAACGAAATCAGCGGCACTCGGCGACACCAGCGGGCCAAGCGTGGTGGCTTCGTCCAGCGGATTGCCCAGCACGTACTGGCGAGTCAAGGCGACGAAACGCTCGACAAAGGCCGGGTAGATGTTTTCATCGACATAGATGCGTTCGATCGCGCAGCAGCTCTGTCCGGAGTTGAAGAAGCTGCCGTCCACCAGGTTTTCCACCGCGTGCTCAAGGTTGGCGTCGGCCCGGACGTAGGCCGGGTCTTTGCCACCGAGCTCCAGGCCCACGCCGAGGAAACCTCCGAGGGCCGCGTGTTCCATGCTCTTGCCAGCTTCCACCGAACCGGTGAAGTTCACCTGCTGCACGCGTCCAGAGGCAATGATCGCCCCGGTATAAACATGACTGAGCAGCAGGTTCTGGAACAGTCCATCGGGCAGATGGGCGCGGCGAAAGGCCTCGGCAAACCGTTCGCCAACCAGCAGCGTTTGTGACGCGTGTTTGAGGATGACGCTGTTGCCGGCCATCAGCGCCGGAATGATCGTATTCACTGCCGTCAGATAGGGGTAATTCCAGGGGGCGACGACCAATACCGTGCCCAGCGGCTCGCGCTTGATAAAGCGCCGAAAGCCCGCGATGGGCGTGGGCTCAAGCGCTGCCAACGCTTCAGGCGCAATGGCGATCATATGCCGCGCCCGCTCTTCGAACCCGCGCAGTTCGCCCGCGCCAAAGCGCACCGGGCGGCCTATCTGCCAGGCCAGTTCCGGCACGATGTCAGCCTGCATGGCCAACATTGCGTCCACTGCGGCGCTGCAGAAGGCGGCGCGTTCGCTCAGTGGCCGGCGTTTCCATAACGCCTGGGCAGCTTCGGCAGCCGCCAAAGCCTGGTCGATCTGCGCAGCATCGGCGCAGCGGCGTTCTGCATAGACCCGGCCATCGACCGGTGAGATGAGCTGAATCGTCGAAGTCATGATTTTCTCTATAAAGGCTTCTCAGTAGCGCTCGAAGCCGCGCTGCAGTTCCCAGTCGGTAATGCGCCGGTCGTACTCTTTCTGCTCCCATTCGGCGGTGTGCACATAGTGCTCGACCACTTCATCACCGAGCGCCTCGCGCAACATGCTCGAGGTGCGGAGCGCGGCACAGGCATCGCGCAGGGTCTTGGACACTTCAGGCAGGTGCTCGTCGACGTAGGCATCGCCTTCAAAAGGTGGCACGAGCTCAAGCTTCTCGTCGATACCGGCCAGGCCTGCGGCGATCAAGGCGGCGAACGCCAGGTACGGGTTGAGGTCGGCGCCGCCAATGCGACATTCGATGCGGATGGCTTTGCTGTCTTCCGCGCACAAACGAAAGCCTGCGGTGCGATTGTCCCGGCTCCAGACCGCCCGTGTCGGGGCAAAAGTGCCGGCCTGGAAACGCTTGTACGAATTGATGTAGGGCGCGAGAAAACAGGTGATGTCGTTGGCGTACTTGAGCTGCCCGGCCACCCAGGCGCGCATCAGCTTCGACATGCCGAACTCCGCCTTGGCGTCGAAGAACAGCGACTTTTTGCCACTCTTGTCCCACAGCGAATTGTGGATGTGGCTGCTGGAACCGGCGGCGTCATAGCGCCATTTGGCCATGAAGGTGATCGCCTTGCCCTGCAGTTGCGCGATTTCTTTGCAGGCGTGCTTGATGATGACGTGGTGGTCGGCCATGGTCAGGGCATCGGCATAACGGATGTTGATTTCTTCCTGACCCGGTCCCCATTCGCCCTTGGAGTTTTCCACGGGAATGCCCGATGCCTGCAGATGTTTGCGAATCGCCCGCAGTACCGGTTCCTCGCGGGTAGTCTGCAGGATGTTGTAATCCTCGATGTAGTGCCCGGCGGTCTTGGGCTTGTGGTAGTTGCGTTTATGAATGGCCTCGTAGCTCTCGTCGAACAGATAGAACTCCAGTTCCGAGGCGAACATGCCGGTATAACCGCGCTTGCGCAGGCGTTCGATCTGCTTTTTCAGAATCGCTCGCGGGCTGTGCGGCAAGTCTTGCCGATGGTGATGATCGAGCACATCGCACAGCACCAGCGCCGTGCACTCAAGCCAGGGCACCCGGCGCAACGTGGTCATGTCCGGCTTGAGCACAAAGTCGCCATAGCCTTTGCTCCAACTGGCGGCGGCATAACCCGGCACCGGCTCCATGTCGATGTCATCGGCCAGCAGGTAATTGCAGCAGTGGGTTTCTTCATGGCCGCTGTCGATGAAAAACTCGACCTGGAAACGCTTGCCGACCAGCCGCCCCTGCATATCGACCATGCACACCAGCACGGTATCGATCTCGCCGGCAGCAGCGGCACGCTTGAGTTGGTCAAAACTGAGGAGGGGCTCGGTCATCACGTCAGTCCTGCGTGAAGGGGTTGGACCTTTCTGAAATAGCTGTTGCAGACGCTCTCCAGAAAAAACCAAAACCTGCAGACGCGAGCATCGTGGGCAATGAGCTGTTCTTAGCTTAGCTTAATGATGGCATGTGCAAGTTTCGCTGATCGAAGCCGGACAAATCGGGCCGCAACAGGCTCGCGAGGAGACAGAGATGGGCAAGAAGAGAGCGCACGACACCTACCGACAACTGAAAAAGCAGTACCCGGATTACCTGGCCGCGGTGCAGGCCCTGGGTACGGCGGTGCGGCATGCCGGCCCACTGGACGACAAAGTGGTGCAACTGATCCAGCTCGGCGCCGCGGCGGCCATCCGCTCCGAAGGCGCCGTGCACAGTCATGCCAGGCGGGCACTGGAAGCGGGCGCCACGGCAGAGCAGATCCGCCATGCACTGATCTCGCTGACGAGCACGATCGGTTACCCCACCGTCGTGGCGGCCATCAGTTGGGCGGAGGATGTGTTTGAGCAATGAACCAACGCCCTGGGAGGCTGCGCGCCGCCTGACGCCAAATAGGCTTTGCTGACGCGGTTGGTGAACGCGCAAGACTGGCTGAAGCAAAATCGATGCCTTTTAGCTGGGATCCGGCGCCTGGCGAAACCGCTCCGCAATCGCCTCGGCAAACGGATAAAGCGAAAAATACGGCCGGGCTTCATCGATGACCCGCTGGAATGAGGGTCGTTGAGTCAGCCTGTCGAAATAGGCGCTCAAGTGGCTGCAGTCGTCAGGAAACGGCTGCAGGGTGCTGGCATAAAACAGTGCCGGGGCCGCGGCGCAATCGGCCATGCTGAAGTCCGCGCTGGCGACCCAGGTGCGGGACGCCAGCTGGCGCTCGAGCATGCCGTACGCCGTCGTCAGCAGCGCGCGTTCTCTGGTCAAGTCACCGTTGGCGCCGGTCAGGCGATCGGCGACGATCTGTTGCATCGGTGTCTGGACGTAGTTGTCGAAAAAGCGGTCCCACAGCCGCACCTCCAGCGCGGTCTCCCAGTCATCTGGAAGCAGCGGCTGTTGACCTGGATAAAGTCGATCCAGGTACTCGATGATGACCGTGGTTTCCGGCACGCTGCGCTGGCGAGCGTGATCGTGGATCACTGGGAACTTGCCGATCGGCCACAGCGCCTGGAGCTCCGCCCGGTCGGCAGCGTCCGCCAGGTCGATGATTCTGCGTTCGAAGTCGATGCCGTGTTCATAAAGAGCGATCAGCACCTTGTGGCAGTACGACGCCAGCGGGTGGTAGTAAAGCGTCAGTGACATCATCCAGCTCCTTGGCGTGCGCGGCCCCCTGTTGCGAATTTCAACAAGCATAGCGAAGTACCGCAAAGCCCTTGTTCAGGGTTACGAGCGGTCATGTCCCTTGGTAATGGCGCGGCTACCCAGGGCGACGGCCAGTGCCGTGACGATCAGCCCCAGCGCGACGGCGAAGGTGATGCGCATGCCGCTGGCAACCGCCTCGGGGTGCGCACTGCTGATCTCGGCTGTCGCCGATGTCAGTGCAAACACCGCGCCCAAGGCGCTGGCCCCGGTGATGAGCCCCAGATTACGCGACAGGTTGAGCAGGCCGGAGATGACGCCCCGTTGCTGCGGTGCAACATCGGCCATGACCGCAGTGTTGTTGGCGGTCTGGAACAGCGCATAGCCGAGGGTGACGACCACCATGGGCGCGAGGTAGCCGCCGATGCCGAGCGTCTGCGGCAACACCGCCAAAGCGAGGCAGCCGGCCGCCATGGCGATCAGCCCGGCGAGGGTCATGCGTTGGGCGCCAAGACGGTCAGCGATGTGGCCCGCGGGCACGCCCGTCAGCGCCACCACAAACGGCCCGACCGACAACACCAGCCCGACCACAACGGCATCAAGCCCGAGTGCCTGCGAGAGATAGAAGGGGCCGACCACCAACGTCGCCATCATCACCGTCGCCACGAGTGTGCTCATGGCGAGGCTGGCGCTGAGTAGCGGGTCGCGTAACAGCGTCAATTGAATCAAGGGTGAGTCGACTCGGGACTGGGCGAAGACGAAGAGGGCGAAGCTGAAACCCGCCGCCAACAGCAACGCCAGGTTGAGCTGGCCGAAACTGCCGCGTCCAAGCGTCATGGCCAGGGCGTACGCCCCGAGCGTCAGTGCCAGCAGCAGTGTGCCCAGCGAGTCAAAGCGGGCACGCTTGGATTTGGTTTTCTGGCGATCAGCTGGCAAGTAGCGATACGCGAGCAACCACGTCAGCAGACCCAGCGGCACGCTGATCAGGAAGATCGCCTGCCAGCCGCAACCGGCTATCAGCATGCCGCCGAGGGACGGTCCCATCGCGGTGCCAATCGCCGACATCGTCCCCAGCAAGCCCATGGCGCTGCCGGTTTTTTCCTTTGCTACCGTCTCGCCAACGAAGGCCATGGTCAGCGCCATCATGCTGCCCGCGCCGAGCCCCTGCAGCGCCCGGGCGGCGATCAACAGCCACAACGTCGGCGCCAGGGCGCACAGGGCCGAGGCCAGGGTGAACAGGCCGATGCCGCTCAACAGCAGGCGTCGACGACCGATGATGTCGCCGAGCCGACCGACGCTGACGATCAGCGTGGTGATCGCGAGCAGATAAGCCAGAACGATCCATTGGACTTGCTGGAACGTGGCGTCGAACACCTCGGCCAAGGTCGGCAGGCCGACATTGGCGATGTTGGTACCAAGCGAGGACAGCAACATCGACAGCGCCAGGCTGGCCAATGCCCACCGAACTGAAGCAGTGGGGTGCGCGGTGTCTGCTACTGCAATGGTCGGCTTCATTCCATCCCTCATTTCTGGTCGCTCCGAAGTGGAGCTGTCAGAAATGTACGCCCGGGCCTAACATGGCGGAAGACGCAGCAATTGCAGTTAATGAGTGCGTCGAACGCCATGTCACCATGCCAAGGGGCGATAGATGTCCACTCCCGATTTCAACCTGCTGATCACCCTGGATGTACTGCTCGCCGAAGGCAGCGTCGCGCGCGCCGCCAAGCGCTTGCGCCTGAGCCCGTCGGCGATGAGTCGGGCGCTGGCGCGCTTGCGGGACACCACCGGCGATCCGCTGCTGGTCAGGGCCGGACGTGGCCTGGTGCCGACGCCTCGGGCGCTGGAACTGCGCGAGCGGGTCAGTCAGCTGGTGCAGGACGCAGAAGCGGTCCTGCGGCCGGCCGAGCAGCCAGACCTTACGCAACTCAGCCGCACTTTCACCCTGCGCAGCAGTGAAGGTTTCGTCGAGAATTTCGGCGCGGCACTCATTGCACGCATTGCCGAGCAAGCACCCGGAGTACGGCTGCGCTTCATGCATAAAACCGACAAGGACAGCACGTCATTGCGCGACGGCACGGTCGATCTGGAGACGGGTGTAGTAGGCAAGGCCGCCGGCCCGGAGCTGCGGACACAGGGGTTGTTTCGCGACCGATTCATTGGCGTCGTGCGGATGGGGCATCCACTGAGCCAGGGCGAGATCACGCCCGCCCGGTATGCGGCGGGCAGCCATATCAGCGTCTCCCGGCGGGCGCACGACAAGGGGCCGATCGATGAAGCGCTGGAACCACTTGAACTGGAGCGACGGATAGTGACCCTGGTCGCGGGTTTCTCGACCGCACTGGCGCTGGCCAAGGCGACCGACCTGATCGCCAGTGTTCCTGAGCGGCATACCGCCAGCCTGCGCGAAGGCATGCACAGCTTTGCTTTGCCCTTCGCTTTGCCGACGTTCACGGTGGCCATGCTGTGGCACCCGCGACTGGATGCCGATCCCGCCCACAGATGGTTACGCAATTGTGTTCGTGAGGTATGCGCGCAGTAGGGAACAGGAACTTATTAAATTGATACCCTTTACATAGGGGTCATTAGTGTTAAGTTTATGTAACGCCTAGTAAGGGTTTTAGTGTGTATGGATATAACGGCGAGTAATTTTGCTATAACGCTACTTTGAGCTTATTAATTAAAAGAAGGTAGGCTCTGCTTGGAAGTGTGAAACTTTCTCTTTTGCAATCATGTTGTGTTGCATGGCGTATTGCTATCGATGGTATTAATAGGCCAGTATGGTCGGATAGTTGTTGGCTTTTACGGTTTAAGTTAGATAACTGGATGAATTTAAAAGACTATCCTTTCTTCCTGTAACTTGAATTCCCGGTTTGGCTTTGCGCCACGGTGGGCGTGGCTGTGCACGTTCGTCGAAACATGGGAATAACAACGCAATAACTGATGCATTTTCCTCACCTGATGCTAGTGTTGCTTATCTTTCTGTCAAACCATGCGCCTATCTATCTGTAGAGGCGAGCGTCATGCCGACTCCACATCCCCGGATTGCAATACTGGGTCACAGGGTTTCAGGCTTGAACCTTCCGCAGCTTGAACACTTTACCGACCTCGGCAGCCTGCTGGCGGTGGCTGTGTTTGATGTACTGCTGCTGGACATGCCAGGGGCCTATGCCGGGCGAGTGCTGCGCAAGTTGCGTTCGTTGCCCCCTTATCGCTACCGCCTGATGTACTGTTGCCGCGATCAGGACGGCTGGTGCGAGGCCTTGGGTGATGGCGCCTGTCCTGTCGAAGCCAGCGAAATAAAATCACGGTGGGGCGTGTGGCAGGAGCGTTTTAGCTTGCTCAGGCAAGGTCCGGCTCCCGAACGCCTTGAAAGTCGGGTGCTCGCCTGGTTGTGGTTGCGCGACAACGCCCAGGTGTACGCCCTGCGAGACCCGGAAGTCGCTCAACACTACCGCTATCCATTGCTGGACGCCCTGGCTGACAGCGAGCAGGTCAATTCATTTGTCTGGCTCGGATTGATGGTGCAGCAGGACTGGCTGGAGGAGGCGGTTCTGGTCGATCGCATTCGCCTGTGCCCGGACTGTGGTTCGGGCCGGCTCAATTACGTTGATGTGTGTACTGAATGCCAGGCCCTGGACATTGCACGCCAGCCGTCCTTGCACTGTTTCACCTGCGGTCATGTCGGACCGCAGGAATCCTTTCTCAAGGACGGGGTGTTGCTGTGCCCCAACTGCTTGAACCGTTTGCGCCACATTGGCAGTGACTACGATCGGCCGATGGAGAACTATCGCTGCCGCTCATGCCAGGCGTTTTTTGTCGATGCCGATGTGCAGGCGCGCTGCCTGGACTGCAGCTTGTCACACACACCTGACAAGTTGCGAGTACGCGAAGTCAGGGATTTCCGCCTGTCCGAGGCTGGGCGTTTCCGTTGCCGCCAGGCGTTCAGCGATCACTCGGCTCAGCCCTTCGGCCATCTAAATCTGCTCGGCGGCAAGGACTTCTATGATCTGTTGAGCTGGCAGATCCTGCTCGTGCAGCGCTACCCGTCGCCGGAGTTCTCACTGATCGGCCTGCGCTTCGTCAACCTGACCGGGACCTTGTCACTTCTTGGAGAACAACGCGGCCATGCCTTCATCGACAGCCTGGCTGACCGGTTGAAGGAGTCCGTGCGCGAAACCGACCGTTGTTCGCGCAGCACCGAAGAGTTTTTCTGGATCATGCTCCCGCATACCGATCGCAAGGGGCTCGAATGTGTCAAACAACGTCTGAGCCGGGTGGCCGAGCTGTTTTCCGCGCCGGAAGTCAGTGATATTTCCCTGCGCGTCATCACCCTCACCGCACCCCAGGATCTTCTCGATCAGGAAGATGGCGAACTGTTGCTGGCCCGTCTGGCCAGTGAATTGGGTGATGGGCCATGAGCCCGTTACTGGAACAGCTCCTTTACACGCTTACCGAACTCGCGGGGCCGGATGGTTTGAGCCGCTTGTTCTACATGCTGTTTCCCTTGTTCCTGATCTTTGAATTACCCATGACGCTTATGGTGCTGCTTGGGGTGTTGCGCTGGTTTGCCCGTCGGCGCACCGGCCTGCCGAAGATCAGTGCCTACCACCCCAGGGTCTCTTGCATCATCACCTGCTACAGCGAAGGGATGGACGTTCAAACCACGCTGCTGAGCCTGTGTGAACAAACCTACGCCGGCCACATCGAAATGATTCCGGTGGTGGACGGGGCCACGATGAACCAGGCGACGCTCAGCGCCGTTCGCGGTTTTCATGTGGATCCGCAGTTGTACCCCAGGCGCCATTTGCGCCCGATCGCCAAATGGCAGCGGGGCGGGCGAGTGTCGTCGTTGAACGCCGGCCTGTCGCTGGCCAGCGGTGAAATCGTGATGGCGCTCGATGGTGATACCTCCTTCGACAACAACATGGTCAGCGCCATCGTGCGCCATTTCGAGGACCCTTCGGTGCCGGCGGTCGCCGGCAGCCTGCGGGTGCGTAATGCCTGGGCCTCCTGGGTAACGGCGATGCAGGCGCTGGAATATGTGTTGTCGATTCATATGTCGAAAATCGGCCTGGCCGAATGGAACCTGGTCAACAACGTTTCGGGGGCTTTCGGCGCGTTTCGCCGCAGTTTTCTGGTGAAGATCGGTGGCTGGAATACCCACACCGCCGAGGATCTGGACCTGACGTTGCGTATCAAAAGCTACTTCAAGCGCCACAACCTGCGGATCGCCTTCGAGCCGGAAGCGATCGGTCATACCGATGCACCCGCCACCCTGCGCCAGTTCCTGATGCAGCGACTGCGTTGGGATGGCGACCTGTATTTCCTCTACGTCAGAAAACACAACCACAATATCAACCCCAGTCTGTTGGGCTGGCCGAGCTTCCTGATGATCCTGGTCAGCGGCTTCTTTTTTCAGTTGGTGCTGCCGTTCATCATCTTGAGCTACACCTTACTCGCGTTATTCATGCTGCCGGGCAGGACGTTGTTGTTCCTGTTTGTTCTGATCTATCTGCTGTACCTGTCGATCACCGCACTGATGTTCGGTGTCCTGCTGTTGATGGTGTCCGACCGGCCGCGACAGGACATGGTCCTGGGATTACTGGTGCCTGTGTTTCCGCTGTTCATGCTGCTCCTGCGCTGCTGGAGCGCAGTGGCCATGCTCAACGAGATGTTTCGTCGCGGCCATGAAGAAAGCTCGATGGCGCCGTGGTGGGTGCTTAAACAGGCCACGAGGTTTTGATATGCGCTCGCTACTGCTGTTCCTGATGCTGTCGTTATCGCCTGCGGTGCTGTTCGCCCTGCCGCTGGCGCATCAGGCGCCGGGAGCTGGATCGGACAAATGGTCCCAGGCCAGCTATGTCTGGGACAGCGAAGCCTTGCTCGATCCCGATCAACGTAAAGCGGAGCTTGAGGCGCTGCGCAAGGCCGGGATGGACAAGATCTACCTCGGCCTCAAGGCCGCACAGATCAACGACCTGGTCACCACCCGCCGCCAGCTGGAGCAATTGCTGCAGGAGGCGGCCAGCGAGAAGCTGCAAGTCAGCCTGTTGCTCGGCGATCCGGGCTGGATCGAGCCCCGGCAACGCCATCAGCTCACCGATTTATTGGCGAAACTCCAAGGGCTTTCCTTCACCAGCCTGCACCTGGATCTTGAAGTCGAGCAGTTGGGCGTGCCGGTACCTGACCAGCGCTTGAAGAACTGGCTCGACACCTTGCGTGCGGCTTCCCGGGAGAGCCCATGGCCGGTTGAGATTTCCAGTCATCATCGCTGGTTCGCCGAGGCCAGACCCGGAAAAACCTGTGTGCCGTGCGCGCTTCCCGACGCGGGCGTGCATCGGGTCAGCCTGATGATCTACACCCGCAACCCGCAAAACAGTGCCCGCAAGGCCGAGCAGATCGCCAGGCGCTGGCCCGATCTGCAATTTCGCCTGGCGCAAAGCACGGAGCCGCAACTGGATGCCACTGAGTCCTGGGCCGGCGCGTCGACCGAACAGTTGCAACGCCAGACCAGCGCCTGGCGCGAACTGCTGCAACCACGAGGAATTGCCGGTATCGACTGGCAAGCCTGGCGAGACTTTCCAAAACGGTGAGCCGTCATGAAAATCCGCTTCGATAGCCGTAAAGAGCTGAACCCCACTCAGGAACAGGGATTGACCGTGCTCTACGCGCCGAGCAAGCGCGTGGCGTTTCGGGTGCGCTGGTATTTGATCCTGTTTCTGGTCGCCAGCCCCTTGATCTGGCTGGGCGCAAAACTGGCCTATGGCATGCTGATGATCGACGCGCCGGCGCAACTGCGCCTGCAGATTCTCGAGGTGCGCGCGCGGGAAGCCGGCCGGGTCGAGCAGCTGTTTGTCATGGCCGGTGATCAGGTGCGGGCCGATCAACCCTTGGTCAATCTCGACAATCCGGAATGGCGTGCCCGGCTAATGCAGCTGGCGGCGATGCCGAAGGAGGCGGCGCGCCTCGCCAACACCCAACTGGACGGCAAAGAGCGCCAGTTGCTCAGGACTCGAGTGAGCCGGGCGGAGCAACGGGTGCAGACCCTGGAAGAGTTGGTTTATCGAGGCGCCGTCTCTCGGGGTGAAGTGCTGGCGGCCGAGTCTGAACTCGATGCTTTTCGCGCCGACCTGTTGGCGTACGAACGTCGCGAGCAACTGGCGCGTCAGTCACCCTTGAGCGTGGAGCGCGAAATCAGTCAACAGAATGCCGAGCAGCAGTGGCTGAAAACGCGCCTCGCGGCGTTGTCGGTCAATGCCGCACAGAGCGGTCGGGTCGCCGAAGTATTGGTCAATCCCGGGGAAAACGTCGGTGCCGGTACCTTGCTGATGCGCATTGAGCGACTGGAAGAGCCGCTGTTGTGGATCTATCTGCAACCGTTGAACATCAGCTACGCGGCGGTTGGCCAGCCGCTGCGCGTGCGCATGCCTGATGGCGAATGGCTGACGGCCCATGTGGTCCAGGCCGTGGACAGCGCCGGTCGCACGCCGACGGTGTTGCGTGGGCCGTTCGCCGCCAGTGAGATGGGCTTGCAGGTCGCCGCCCGGTTTGATCAGCCGCTGTCGCCGCGCTGGAGAATCGATCAATTGCCGTTGAACGTGCGTTTTCCTACCGACTGGCAACAGATGGTCAGTGACAGCCGTGAGTTCATCGAACAATTAGGCGAGTTCATTGCAGATCGAACCACCAGCACCGCGCCGGGGGAGTAAATGAAGCATGGCTGCCAACTGCATTATTGAACCGGTCAACGCCGGGCGACCGCTGAGCGGTGGACGCCGCGACCTGAGGGAACTGTTGCAGCCAGGCGGCCGTCAATCGAGGGAAAGGTCACCGTCCGCAAGCCGAGGGCGCAAACCGAAGCGCGGCGGGCCGATATCCTGCGAGTCATCTGACGGAGGGTTACTTCATGAGGATCGCTCAGATCGCGCCGCTCACCGAGCGTTGTCCGCCCCGTCTGTACGGTGGCATCGAGCGGATCGTGTCGTACCTGACCGAAGACCTGGTTCGGCAGGGGCATGACGTCACGCTCTTCGCCAGCGGCGATTCGCAAACCTCGGCACGCCTGGAGTCCGGATCACGGCAGGCGTTGAGGCTCGATCCTGCGGTGAAGGACTCGATCCCTCACCATATCCTGATGCTGGACCAGGTCATCCGGCAGGCTGATCAATTCGACATCATGCACTTTCATGTCGATATCTTTCATTTCCCGCTGATCCGTCATCTGGCCGGGCACAGCGTGACCACGCTGCACGGACGGCTGGATGTCGCTGACTATCAATCGTTCTACGGTCACTTTCCCGAGGTGCCGCTGGTCTCGGTATCAAAGGCGCAACGGCTGCCGCTGATCGGTAACGTCAATTGGGTGGGCAATGTCTATCACGGCATTCCGGCCGATCTACTGGCGTTCAACCCAGAACCCAAAGGTGATTACCTGGCTTTCCTGGGGCGTATTTCTCCCGAGAAACGCCCGGACCGGGCGATAAAGATTGCGTCGATGGCCGGCCTGCCGTTGAAGATCGCGGCCAAGGTCGACAAGGCGGATCAGGCCTATTGGGACAATGTCATCGCGCCGTTGATCGCGACCCATCCGAACATCGAATTTATCGGTGAAATCGACGAAGGCGAAAAAGCCGGCTTTCTCGGTAACGCCAGGGCGTTGCTTTTTCCCATCGACTGGCCTGAGCCGTTCGGCCTGGTCATGATCGAATCCATGGCCTGCGGCACACCGGTCATTGCATTTCGTCAGGGCGCGGTGCCGGAAGTGATCGACGACGGCGTGTCCGGCTACATCGTCGACGACATGGAAGGCGCATTAAAAGCCGTCCAGCGCCTGGGAGCGCTGGACCGGGGCCGGGTGCGGGCCGCGTTTGAGCAACGGTTTACGGTCGAGCACATGACCGAGCACTATCTGGACCTGTATCGCCATCTGACAGCGGGCAACAGCGTCGGGCAACCGGGCAGCACCTTCGATATTCCAGCCACCGCGTCGTTGCAGGAAATGCGCTTGCGCACGCTCAAACACAACGACACGTTCGGGGTGTTCGACCCCAATGGCGACGTGCTGGTGACGGAGGACAGCCCGCAGGGACTGTTTCATACCGATACCCGGCACCTGTCGGGGCTCTACCTGACGCTCAATGGCGCGCGACCGCTGCTGCTCAGTTCGACGCTGCGTGACGACAATACGATGCTCACCTGCGACCTGACCAATCCGGACCTGTTCGATGCCAAGGGCAATAGAGTCCTGCATCACGACTTGATTCACCTGCGCCGCTCGCGTTTTTTATGGGACGGGTCCTGCTGCGAACGCATCACCCTGCGCAATTTCGACGAGCACCCACAACGCCTGCAGTTGCGCATCCAGTTCGTGGCCGACTTCAAGGACCTCTTCGAAGTGCGCGGCGCCCGCCGCTCGCAGCGCGGAGAAGCGCACCGAGCGGAGATTGCCAACGATCAAGTGCTGCTTTCTTACACCGGCCTCGACCACAAGCGGCGCACCACCCGTTTGCGCTTCGATCCGGTGCCGGCCAGCCTTTCGTGTGACCAGGCACTATTCGACCTGGAGTTGGCGCCGGGACAAATGCAGTCGTTCTTCCTGGACATCAATTGCGGGGTACAGAACCCGCCTTATTCGGTGCGTCACGGGTTTTTCGTGTCGTTGCGCGACGCCCGTCGTCAGTCGCGGACGTTCTTTGCGCGTGCGGCCTCTGTCACCACCTCCCATGAGGTTTTCAACGAAGCGGTAAACCGCAGCATCGCGGACCTGAACATGCTGATGAGCAAGACACCGTATGGCCTGTATCCGTACGCGGGCATTCCCTGGTTCAGCACGGTATTCGGGCGTGACTCCTTGATTACCGCGTTGCAAATGCTCTGGCTCGACCCCGGGATCGCCCGCGGCGTGCTGAGGTATTTGGCTGCCAATCAGGCGATCCGCGTCGACCCCGCCGCCGATGCCGAACCCGGGAAAATCCTGCATGAGGTCCGGCTGGGGGAAATGGCCGAGCTGGGTGAAGTGCCCTTCAGGCGTTACTACGGCAGCATCGACTCCACGCCGCTGTTCGTCATGCTGGCCGCCGCCTACCTGGAGCGAACCCATGACCTGGATACCTTGCGCGAGCTCTGGCCGAACATCGAGGCCGCGCTGAACTGGATCGATGAGTACGGTGATCGCGATGGTGACGGCTTTGTCGAATATGGCCGGCAATCGAGCGAAGGGTTGATCAATCAAGGCTGGAAAGACAGTCACGATTCGGTGTTTCACGCGGACGGGCGGCTGGCCGTGGGTCCGATTGCGATTGTCGAGGTTCAGGCTTACGTCTATGGCGCCTGGAGCGGTGCCGCGCAAATCGCGCGCCGGTTGGGCGATCCAGACCGGGCGCAAGGCCT
>DQGF01000495.1:19158-20407 GCA_003525045.1 Pseudomonas sp.
AGACCGGGCGCTAGGCCTGAAGGAGCAAGCCCGGCAGCTGCGGCAACGGTTTGATGCGCAGTTTTTTGACGAAGAATTGGGCACCTATGTGTTGGCGCTGGACGGTGACAAAATGCCTTGCCGGGTACGGGCTTCCAATGCGGGCCATGCCCTGTTCGCCGGCATCGCATTACCGGCGCGCGCACCGTCAGTGGTGGCTGCATTGATGGACCGTTCATCTTTTTCCGGTTGGGGAGTGCGCACGGTGGCCTCCTCGGAGGCCCGCTATAACCCGATGAGTTATCACAACGGTTCCGTATGGCCCCATGACAACGCCCTGATCGCGGCCGGGTTTGCCCGTTACGGTTACCGACAGGAAGCGGCGCGGATTTTCGAAGGCCTGTTTGCCGCGTCCACCTACATCGATCTGCGCCGTCTGCCCGAGTTGTTTTGCGGCTTCCGCCGGCAGCGCAGTCAGGGTCCGACCTTTTATCCGGTGGCCTGTTCGCCCCAGGCATGGGCGGCGGCGGCGCCGCTGTCGTTGATTCAATCCTGCCTGGGCCTGAACTTCAGTCCGAAAAGCCGCACCATTTTGTTTGATGAACCGGTCCTGCCGGCGTTTCTGGACACCATCGCCCTGCGGCGTCTGGCCATCGGGGCGCAATCGGCTGATGTGATGCTCAGGCGCGCGGGTGAGAACGTCATGGTCGAAGTGCTCAACCGCCAGAGCGGTGTACGGATCATGAGTACCAGTTAGTAGCGGGCGGCAGTCGAATGCCGAGTCAGTTCGACATCCAGCAGATGCTCGACCAGCACGTCGTTCAAGAAGCGGAACTGATCATTGAGCCCGACCACTTCGTTGCTGAAGTGGTGAGTGGCGGCCGGCATCAGCAAGGCTTCGAAGTCCTGGTCGAACACCAGCGAGAGTTCTTTGCGCGGGACGACTTGCTGGGAGTAGTAGTTGTTGCCGAAGACCGGAAAACTCACGGCCAGGGTGACGGAGTGGATCATGAAGTGCGCTCCTCGGACAGGACATACCAGGAAAAAATGCTCAGGGTGACGGCCGTCAGGGCCAGGCAGGTCAGGAGATGGATAATCATGATGTGCCCCTCCGATGCGGGGTTTGGTGTTGGGGTTGAGCTTGATCCTACGCTGACGGGTTTTTAGCGGAAGGCATTCGTGGCGATGGTGAATATCGATGTTAGTGATGGTCGGGTTTTGCGGTGATTTCGAGGGCCCCTTCGCGAGCAAGCCCGCTCCCACATGGGAT
>DQGF01000492.1 GCA_003525045.1 Pseudomonas sp.
GGCATCACCAGCGGTGCCAGCGCCGCTGCCGTGCTGTACCTGTCGTTCCTGTCGGTGACGCTGGGGCAACAGTTTCTGCCCCTGGCCGCGATGCTCGGTGCGGCACTGGCGACACTGGCCATCTATCTGCTGGCCTGGAAGCAGGGCGCCTCGCCGTTGCGGCTGGTGCTGATCGGCGTGGGCGTCTCGGCGATGTTGACGGCGGCGACCACCTTCATCCTGGTGTTCAGTCCGTTGACCACCACCTTGTCGGCCTATGTCTGGTTGACCGGCAGCGTGTACGGCGCCAGTTGGCCCGAACCCCTGGCGCTGGCTGGCTGGCTGTTGGGGATTTGCCCGTTGCTGGTGCTGCTGGCCCGTCAGGTGATGGTGCAACAGCTGGATGACAGCCTGGCCCAGGGCATCGGCGTGCGCGTGCAATGGCTGCGGGCCGGCCTGTTGCTGGTGAGTGTGGCGTTGGCCGGTGCGGCCGTTGCCTGGGGTGGGGCGATCGCCTTTGTCGGGCTGATTGCGCCGCACATTGCCAAACGCCTGGTGGCACCCGGTTTCGCCGGGCAGGCAGTGATGGCGGCCCTGGTCGGGGCCAATCTGGTGATGCTGGCGGACCTGGCCGGGCGCACGCTGTTCTTGCCCCTGGATCTGCCGGCGGGGATTTTTGTCGCGGTCCTGGGCACGCCCTTTTTTCTCTATTTGTTGATTAAACAGCGTCATTAAGGAACTCAACGTATGACGTCGATTGCAAGTCGCGGCCTGACCCTGAGCTATCAGCGTCAGGTGATTATTGACGCGCTGGACATGCAACTGCCCAAGGGCAAGATCTCGGTGCTGATCGGCAGTAACGGCTGCGGCAAAAGTACCCTGCTCAAATCTTTTGCCCGACTGCTGAAACCGCAGCAAGGCTCGGTGATCCTCAACGGTGTGGATATCCAGCAAAAATCCACGGCGGCGGTGGCGCGTGAGCTGGCCATCCTGCCCCAGACCCCGACGGCGCCGGAGGGCATTACCGTGCGCCAACTGGTGGCCCTGGGCCGATACCCTTATCAGAGCTGGATGCAGCAGTGGTCGGCCGAGGATGAAGCCATGGTCGAGCGCGCGCTGGCGCAGACCAGTTTGCAGGCACTGGCCGATCGTCCGGTGGATGCCTTGTCCGGCGGGCAGCGCCAGCGGGCGTGGATCGCCATGACCCTGGCGCAGGACACCGGCATCGTGCTGCTGGATGAGCCGACGACCTTTCTCGACCTGGCTCACCAGATCGAGGTCCTGGATCTGCTGCGCGACCTCAACCGGCTCGAGAACAAAACCATCATTATGGTGCTGCACGATCTCAACCTGGCCTGTCGTTATGCCGATCATATGGTCGCGGTGCATGAGCGTACGGCCTTTGCCCAGGGCCGGCCCGAGGACGTCTTGACCCAGGCGCTGGTCAAGACCGTGTTCGACCTCAACTGCCGAATCATTGCCGATCCGTTCTTTGGTACGCCGATGTGTATTCCGTTCGGTCGGGAACTGCCGCAATGAGTCTGGCTGGTCACTTCACCGCGCAAGAGTGGAACGTGCTTGGCGGTGGCTTGCGTCTGAAGGAGTTTGCCGAGCGTGATCCGTTACGCTCGCTGATGGCCCGGGACTTGTTACAGGAGGACCGGTGCGCAAGTTTGCTGGACGCCTTGTCGCCAGTCATTGGCTCGCCCTCGCGGGCGATCACCGCCTCGCTGCTGGGCAAGCGCCTGTCGTTCCTGGCCACCGGTGCCTGTTTGTACGCGATGTCGGTGTACGACAAAGGGCTGTTGCTGTCCCTGGACAACACGGTGATCGAGTACGGCCATGATGACGGGCTATGGACGTCATCGCTGCCGCTGGCTCACTCGTTGCCGCTGACCTATGAGCGAGGTGAGCGCGAAGCCTGGCGGGAAGCCCTGGTGCAGGCCCTGTTTGCCGGGCTGCTGAAACCGCTGTGGCAAACCTTCAACCGGGTGAGTGGCGTTTCCCGGCGCATCCTCTGGGAAAACTCCGCCGTGCGCGTGTATTCGTTGTATGAAAAACGCATGGCAAAAATCGACGAGCCCTCAGTGCGCGAACGCTATGAAGCGGACTTCAAGTGGTTGCTGACCGAGGCAGAGCCTTCACTGTTCGGCCTCGACTACAACCCGCTGAGCCATTTCCGTCGTCCGCCGACACTGGTGGACGAAGGGCAACGGAGCATTCGCTTTCGCCGAACCTGTTGCTTCTACTACCTGGCCACCGACCCCGCTGAATACTGCTCGACCTGCCCATTGCTACGCCCGGGGAAATGCCGATGAGTTTCCAGATCAGCCCTCGCCAGCAGGTCGTCAGCCCGGAGCTGCTCGACGCGTACCGGTCGATCCCTGCGTCCACCATCGGCCACTTTTCCGATCGCGGCTTCCTGCGTGGGATCAAGCCGCTGTTCCACGACATCCGCATGGTCGGCAATGTCGTCACCGTCAAAGTCTTTGCGCCTGATGGCAGCATTCTGCGTGAGGCGCTGTTATCGAGCGAGCCGGGCGACGTGCTGGTGATTGAATGCGTGGGCGACGAGGAATGTGGTTGCTGGGGCGAACTGCGTACCCTGGCCGGATTGATCAAAGGCCTGGCCGGGGTGGTGGTGTCGGGCGCCGTCACCGATGTCAGCGCATTGCGTCGTCATGGCTTGCCGATCTTTTGCCGGGACGTCAGCGCATACACCACGCGCGGCATTGGCGACCGCGGGGAA
>DQGF01000315.1:0-135 GCA_003525045.1 Pseudomonas sp.
GACACGCCCCAGGTGCGCAGGAATACCCAGTCAGGGTTGACCTGGCGAATCTGCCGCCATTGCGCCGACTGTTCGTTACCCGGATCGGCCACCGGAATCTGGATGTTCTCGAAGCCGTATTTCTGCGCCAGCAGT
>DQGF01000315.1:435-4912 GCA_003525045.1 Pseudomonas sp.
GATTTCTGCGCCAGCAGTTTCAATGGGCCCAGGGTTTCCCGTCCGTAAGCCGAGTCGTGGTAGACCGTGGCGATTTTCTTGCCCTTGAGGTTGTCGAAGCCGCCCTCGCGCTGGGCAATGTAGTTGATCAGGCTCGAGGCCTCGCTGTAGAAGGTCAGCATCACCGGGAAGTTGTAGGGGAACACCGTGCCATCGGTGGCTTCGGTGCGACCGTAGCCGAGGGTGATCAGTGGGATCTTGTCGACTTCTGCGCGCTCGCTCAGCGCATACGCCGCCGGTGCACCATTGGGTGAATAGATCGCCACCGGGGCGCCGTCCAGGCCGTTCTTGAAGCGCTCGTAGCACTCGATGCCCTTCTCTGCCGTCCACTCGGTTTCGCATTCCTGCCAGACCAGTTTGACGCCGTTGATCCCGCCTTCCACCTCGTTGATGTAGTTCAGGTAATCGAGCATCCCGGCCCACACCTGCACACCGCTGGAGGCGTAGGCGCCGACCCGGTAGTTGGCCAATGGGAAGAACTGCTGGTCCGGCGAGGCCAGAACCGGTGGTACCGCACTGCCGAATACCGCCAGCGTCAGCGCGGCGCCGACCAGGGAACGTTTCAAGGATGCACGCATGTTGTCTCTCTAATAGTGTGGAAATCAGAAGCGCAGCGGCCAGTGTCCCAGCCGTTCACGAAGGTTGCCCAGCAGACGGATCAAGCCTTCCGGTTCCTTGATCAGGAACAGGATGATCAGCACGCCGAAGATGATTTTTTGCAGGTTCTGCAGTTGCCCGGCATCCACCGAACCGCCGAACAAGGCTTGCCCGGCATGGCTGAGCAGGATCGGCAACAGGCTGATGAACGCCGCGCCGACGAAGTTGCCGGCGATGCTGCCCATGCCGCCGATAATGATGATGAACAGAATCTGGAATGAGCGATTGATGTCGAAGCTGCTGGCGCTGGCCGTGCCCAGATAGGCGAAGGCCCACAGCGCCCCGGCGATGCCGAGGTAGAACGAGCTGACGGCGAATGCCAGGTGCTTGTAGCGCACCACCGGAATGCCGATCACGGCGGCGGCGGTGTCCATGTCGCGGATCGCCATCCAGTTGCGGCCAATCTGGCTTTTCACCAGGTTCACCGCGACCCAGGTCAATAGCAGCACGGTGGTCAGGGTCAGCAGGTAGCGGCCCAGTGGCGTGTTCAGGTCATGGCCGAACAGCGCCAGTTTCGGCGCGGAAATGGTCCCGGAGGAGCCGTAGTTGTAGAACCAGGGAAATTTGACGAACAGCCATTCGAGAAAGAACTGCGCGGCCAGGGTGGTGACCATCAGGTAGAAGCCTTTGATTCGCGAACTCGGCAACCCGAACAAATAGCCCACCAGCGCGCTGATCAGACCGCCGCCGAGCAACGCCACCGGCAGGCCCAATTCCGGTAAACGCAGCAGGAAGCCATAGGTGGCAAAGGCCCCGACCGCCATGAAGCCCGCCGCGCCGACCGAGGTCTGGCCGGTGTAGCCGGTGAGCAGGTTGAGGCCGAGCCCGGCCAGGGACAGCACCAGGAACGGGATCAGAATCGCGTTCAGCCAATAGTCGTTGCCGGTCAGTGGCACGACCACGAACGCGATCAACAGTAGAGCGATCAGTCCAATCGGCACACGACGCTGGATCAACACCGCCGGGGCGGTTTCGCGGGTAAGGGAAATCGACATGAATTCAGACTCGCTCGATGGCGCGCTCGCCGAACAGGCCGGCGGGACGGATGTAGAGGAAGGCCAGGGCCAGGACGTAAGCGAACCACGGGGTGATGCCGCCACCGATCAGCGGGCCGATATAGACCTCGGCGAGGTTCTCCGCCGCGCCGACGATCAGCCCGCCGACAATCGCCCCGCCGATCGAGGTGAAACCGCCGATGATCAGCACCGGCAAGGCCTTGAGCACCACCAGTGACAGCGAGAACTGCACCCCTTGGCGCGCGCCCCAGAGTAATCCCGCGACCAGGCCGACAATGCCGGCCACCGCCCAGACGATCTGCCAGATGCGGTTGAGGTTGATGCCGATCGACAACGCGGCGGTGGTGTCATCCGCCACCGCCCGCAGGGACACGCCGATCCGGGTCTTGTTGAACAGCAGCGCCAGCACCGTCACCAGCACGATGGCGGCAGCGGCGGCGATCAGGTCGAACTGACTGACCATCATCGCGCCGATAAACAGCGGCACGTCGTCGATGCCAAGGTCCAGCGCCCGCACTTGCGAACCCATCAAGCCCTGCGCCAGGCCTTCGATGATGAACGACAGGCCGAGGGTGGCCATGAACAGGGTGATCTGCGAGCGATTGACCAGTGGCCGCAGCACCAGCCGCTCGATCAGCAGCGCGCCGATGATCATCACCACCACGGTCAGCAACAACGCCAGGGCAAACGGCACGCCCTGATCGTGCAGGCTGACGAAGGTCAGCGCGGCGAACAGCAGCATCGCGCCCTGGGCGAAATTGAACACGCCGCTGGCCTTGTAGATCAGCACGAAGCCGATCGCGACCAGGGAATACATGGTGCCGGCGAGCAGACCGCCGAGCAGGGTTTCGAAGAAGAACGTCATCAGTGCACCACTCCCAGATACGCCGCGATCACCTCGGGATCGGCCTGCACTTGGGCCGGTGTGCCGTCGCCGACCTTGCGCCCGTAATCCAGCACCACGACATGGTCGGACAGGCCCATGACCACGCTCATGTCGTGCTCGATCAACACCACTGTGGTGCCGAGTTCGCGGTTGATGTCGGCGATGAAACGCGCCATTTCCTGTTTCTCTTCGGCGTTCATCCCGGCCATGGGTTCGTCCAGCAGCAACAGGCGCGGGCCGGCGATCAAGGCGCGGCCGAGCTCAACGCGCTTTTGCAGGCCGTAGGAGAGATTGCCCACGGGGACGTCGCGGTGGGCTTGCAGTTCGAGGAATTCGAGAATGCCCTGGGCCTGTTGGCGGAAGTCTTCAGCCTCGCGTCGAGCTCGCGGCAGGTTGAGTGCCTGCTCGATGAAGCTGCTGCGCGAGTGGCGTGACAGGCCGGTGAGGATGTTGTCGATCACGCTCATCTTCTTGAACAGCGCGTTGTTCTGGAACGTGCGGCCAATGCCCCGTCGTGCGGCGGTCAGCGGGTCGATGCGCTTGAACGGCTGCTGCTCGAACACGATCGAGCCGGCATCGAAGCGGTACACACCGTTCAGCACGTTGAGCAGCGAACTCTTGCCCGCGCCGTTGGGCCCGATCAGCGCGCAGATCTCGCCACGACGCACGTCGAAAGACAGCTCGTTGATGGCCTTCACGCCTTTGAACGACAGGGAAATGCCGCTGACTTGCAGGATGGAATCGGTCGAGCTCATGCGATGTCCCGTTTGAATTCGGCCAGCCAGGCGGGCGTAGGTTGAGTGTCGGGGGTGCGCGTGGCTTGCCAGATAAAGTGCAGGTTGTGGAAGCCGAGCAGTCGTCGAACGCGGTTTTTGATCAGGCGTTGCAGGCCCTTTTCCGGGTGGGCGATGGCCCAGTCGCAAAGGCGCCGACGCCAAGTGCCAGGTGGCGCCAGACGGCTATCGATTTCGGTGGCCAGCAGCTGCAAGCGTTCGGCGGACAGCAGCAACCCGCTGGGCGCGACTTCGCGGCGGTCGCGGCTGGCGCTGCCGAGGCTTTCCGGGAAGGCCAGGGATTGGCCGCTGGTCAGCCATTGTCCAAGTAATACGGTCATGCCGTCCTGCCATTGGGTGCCCTCTTCGCTCCACAGTTGCGCGCCTTGTGCCCAGCGATTCAGGCGTTGCGGGGGTTCTGCCGGGCCAAGCACTTCGGCGAAATCCAGCAGCGATTGGCCTTGGTTGAGCCAAAGTTGCCGGGGTTGCCGGCCTTGTATGAAGGCATGCGTCGGACCGCTGCGCCACAGGACTTTATGCAGTGATTCAGCGTCGAGATTGTCCGGCAGCGTCAGCAATTCCCCGCCGATGTGCTGCGCGGCCAGGGCCAGCAGCAACAGATCCGGTTCGAACGCGCCGCTGAGGGCCAGGCGTGAATCCTCGGTAAAACCTTGCTGGCGCAGACCATCGGCCAGGCGCTCGACATCGCGCAGGGCATCGATCCAGCGCCAGACAAACCACTGGCCGTGGCGCTTGTGGCGCAGCGCCGGTTGCAACGGGCTGACTTGCGCCCAGTGACGCAACTGCTCCAGCGCACCGGGCACTTCGACCCGCCACGGGGCGGTGTCCGCGACTGGCGGACGTTTGAGTTCGTGCACGCTCATGGGTTGACCTCTATGTCATGGGCAAAAGCGTGCGGTGGTCCGCTGGGCTGCGATCTGTGGAGCGACTTCAATCAAATGTGGGAACGGGCTTGCTCGCGAATGCGGTGGGTCAGTCGACATCAATGTTGGATGTACTGGCCTCTTCGCGAGCAGGCTCGCTCCCACATTCGATCTTCGCCGGACGTAGTATTTGTGTACGCACCGATTACCTGTGGGAGCGGG
>DQGF01000315.1:5213-10541 GCA_003525045.1 Pseudomonas sp.
ATTACCTGTGGGAGCGGGCTTGCCCGCGATGGCGTCTAGGCAGACACCACTTTCTTCTCCTGCTGCCGCAACGCCGCCAGGTCCCGATAACCACTCCCCGGATGTATCTCCGGCAACCGCGGCCCTTCGCCGAACAACTTCTCGCGCAAGGTCCCCGGCGCATATTCGGTCTTGTACACCCCGCGCTTTTGCAACTCCGGCACCAGCAACTCCACGGCATCGATAAAGGTTTCATGGGTCAGCGCATAGGCCAGGTTGAAGCCGTCTACATCGGTCTCCTCGACCCATTCCTGCAGCAGATCGGCAACGGTCTCGGGGCTGCCGACAAACAACGGACCAAACCCGCCGATGCCCACCCAGTCGGCCAGCTCATTGGGGGTCCAGACTTTGTTCGGATCCGCCGTGGAGAACGCTTCCACTGCCGATTGAATGGCATTGGTGTGCACATGCTTGAGTGGTTCATCCGGCTTGAACTGGCTGAAATCGATCCCGGTCCAGCCCGAAATCAATGCCATCGCCCCTTCGTAGCTGACCCAGGTTTTGTATTCCTCGAACTTGGCCTTGGCCTTGGCGTCGGTCTCGCCGAGGATCACCGTCTGCAGGTTGAAGATCAGGATCTTCGACGGATCGCGCCCGGTCTCGGCGGCACGCCGGCGGATGTCGGCCACGGTTTTCTTCAGCAGCACTTTCGACGGCGCGGCGACGAATACGCACTCGGCATGCTCCGCCGCAAACTGCTTGCCGCGGCTCGAAGCACCGGCCTGATACAGCACCGGGGTCCGTTGCGGCGAGGGCTCGCAGAGGTGAATGCCTGGCACCTGGAAGTGTTTGCCGACGTGGCGGATCTCATGGATTTTGCTCGGGTCGCTGAAAATCCGCCGCTCGCGATCGCGCAGGATCGCGCCCTCTTCCCAACTGCCTTCCCACAGCTTGTAGCAAACCTCCAGGTACTCTTCGGCGAAATCATAGCGAGCGTCGTGTTCGGTCTGGTTTTTCTGACCGAGATTCTTCGCGCCGCTCTCAAGATACGAGGTGACGATGTTCCAGCCGGCGCGGCCCTTGGTCAGGTGATCGAGGGTCGACAGGCGGCGGGCGAACGGATATGGATGTTCGAAAGACAAGGACGCGGTCAATCCGAAACCCAAATGTTCGGTGACCAGCGCCATCGGCGGAATCAGTTGCAGCGGGTCATTGACCGGCACCTGCGTCGCCTGACGAATCGCCGCGTCACCGTTGCCGTTGTAGACGTCGTAGATGCCCAGCACATCGGCAATGAACAAACCGTCGAACTTGCCGCGCTCGAGGATTTTTGCCAGATCGGTCCAGTACTCCAGATCCTTGTACTGCCAGGAGCGGTCCCGCGGATGTGCCCACAACCCCGGCGACTGATGGCCGACGCAGTTCATGTCAAAAGCGTTGAGACGAATTTCACGGGCCATCAGACAGCACCCTCCTTAGGTGTGGGAAAACTTGGGGGATGGATGCCGTTGAGGCGGAAGTTGCCGATGAGGTGGAGTTTCCAGCGCAGCGGGTCATGCAGTGATCCGGGCAACGGGGTGCGTTGGCCGGTGAGTTCGAACTCGGCGTTGCTCACCGCATTCAAAGCGTCGGCGCTGGCCAGGTGCGACTCGGCGATGGCAACGCTGATTTCGGTATCGTCTGCATCGCCATTTAGAAAGTCCTCGGCGCGTTCGAGCAGCGCGGCGGCGACTTCGACGCGGATCTGCAAATCGCCGAAGCGGCTGATGACGTACGGATCATCCGTGGCCCGGGTCTGCTGACGGACGAAACGCAGGATCGCATCGAGCAGGCTGCGAGCGTTATGCAGATCATGTTGAGGCTTGGCCAGGGGTTGCCCGGCAACTATCGGTTGGGTCAAGGCGTTCATGGTGGGCTCCTCAGTTCCAGGCGTGGCGCGCGGGCTTCACGCCGTTGAGCAGGTAGTTGCCGATCAGGTGGTATTTCCAGCGCGCCGGGTCGTGCAGGGTGTGGGTCCGGGCATTACGCCAGTGGCGATCGAGGTTGTACTTGCCAAGCACCGAGCGGGTGCCGGCCAGTTCGAAGAGTTTGCTGCTGGCGAGCAATGCGATCTCGGCGGACAGCACCTTGGCTTGCGCCACCACCACAGAGGCGCGAGCCACGGTGTCTTCATTGGCATTGAGCAACGCCGCATCGATGGCAAGGCCGGCTTTTTTCAGGATGGCTTCGGTGCCGTGGACCCGCCATTCGAGGTCGCCAATCGCCGCGATGCTGAACGGGTCCTGCCAACCGTGATCCTGCCCACTGTCAATCCAGGGCCGGGCTTCGCGGGCGTAGCGCTTGGTTTCTTCCAAGGCACCGACCGCGATACCGGTGTCCACCGCAGCCTGGATGATTTGCGAGATCGGGCCGTCGGCGGTGGGTTCATCGAAGGCTTTGTGGGCCGGGATCACTGCGCTGAGCGGGACTTTCACGGCGTTGAGGGTAACTGCGCCGCTGGCCGTGGTGCGCTGGCCGAAACCGTCCCAGCTGTCGATCACGGTCAAACCGGGATTGTCGCGCTCGATAAAGGCGATGAAGGCCTGGTTCTGCTCGTTGACCGCCACCGCCGGCACGATGTGCGCAAACAACGCGCCGGTGCAGTAGAACTTCTCACCATCGATTTGCGCGGTGTCCTCGTCGAAGCGAATGCGGGTTTCGAAGGCCCCGGCGTTTTTGCTTTTGGATTCAGAGAAGGCGTTGCCGAAGCGGTAACCCTGCAGGACTTTGCCGAAGTAGTAGCGCTTCTGCTCTTCGGTCGCAGTCTGCAGCAGGATGTCGAGCACGCCGAGATGGTTTTGCGGGATCTGGCCGAGGGACGAATCGGCAGCAGAAATGATCTTGATCACTTCGGCGACGGTCACATAGGAAACGCCGGCGCCACCGTACTCCTTGGGAATGGTGATGCCCCAGAGGCCACTGGCGGAGAACTCGTCGAGCTCGGCGATCGGCAGACGTCGCTCGCGATCGCGCACGCCGGCTTCGACGGCAAAACGTGCGGCGAGCTTGTGGGCGACGGCGATCGCCTCGGCGTCCGAGCGAATCACATGGGCGCTGTTGATAGGTGAAGTTGTCATGGGCCGACTCCGTGGTTCCGGGTGAATGCCCGATAACTGTTACAGAAGTCGTGCCAACTAATAAAATTACTATTTATCAGACAGTTACGTGATTATCGTAGAAGCGACATCAAATGAAAAAACGCAAAATGTTCAATTGCTGTTGCCCCGCGAACAGCCGGGTGACTTTCACAAGCGCGTCGACACGCCCAAATCGAGCATTTCGCTTGCATGGAATGGATCGTCGACCCAATAGCGAATCCGCATCCCCGCCCACAGACTGTGAATGAACGCGCCAGCAGGAATCAGGAATGAGGCGAGCCCGCCCTTGAGTGGAGTCGTGAATGTTTTGCGGGTATCGCCATCGGTGTATTCGAGGGTCACCTGGATGCCCGGATAGACGTCCCGGGTCAATGCAATATCGACCCGGGCGCCGGCCACGACATCTTCGAGAAAGACAATATCGCCGCAGGCCACCGGAAGTACGGGTGCAGGAAAAAGTGCTGAGGCCTTTTTGTGATGAATAGGCATATCTGAATCCGCTGTTGAGGAATGGGCCGCCATCTGCCGGCGCACTCATCATTGTCTGGATCCCGGGCCAATCGTCTACTGTAAGAAGTAACAGGTATAAACATGTTTGACTTCACAAAATCGGCGCCGATCAAATCACCACATTACGCACAAACCGCACGGCCACCAGCCCATCGTTGCGATAGGAATGCGGCTGGTTGCTGGCAAACATAAAGAACTCGCCGGCGGCGATTTGCTGCGGTTGATCGCGCAGCGTCAGGGTCAGGCAGCCTTCGAATACGTAGATCTGTTCGCTCCAGCCATCGGCATCCGGTTGCGACGGGTAAATTTCGCCCGGTTGCAGGCACCATTCCCATTGTTCCACCTCGCGGGTGGCGGTGGCTTTGGACAGTAAAACGGCTTTGCTTCCAGGAATTTTCCCGGCCCAGGCCACTTCATTGATACGACTCGGGTCGCGGGCATCGGGGGCCTGGATCAGATCGCTGAAGGCGACGTCCAGCGCTTCGGCCACCCGGTCGAGGGTGGTCAGGCTGACATTCTTTTCACCCGCTTCAATCGCCACCAGCATCCGTCGGCTGACGCCGGACTTTTCGGCCAGTTCGGTCTGGCTCATGTCGGCGACATGGCGCAGGCGTCGAACGTTCTGGCTGACGTGTTGCAGGACCGAAGCCCGTTGCGTGGAATCTTTGTGCACTATATTGCTCACTCGGTGGTCTTGCGCAGTATACTGCCCAACTTCCGGCGCATTGTGCGTCCCCCTCCAGTAGCGCGCAAGGTTATGACGTCGGTGAACTCCTCCCAGGCTTCTTCCCGTTTCTCAAGGTTCAGCAAAGCCGAGTGCGTGCTGGTGCTGATTACCATGGTCTGGGGCGGCACCTTCCTGTTGGTACAGCATGCGATGACCGTCAGTGGGCCGATGTTTTTTGTCGGCCTGCGTTTTGCCGCGGCGGCGATCATTGTTGCGCTGTGCTCCTGGCAGCAGCTGCGGGAACTGACCCTGTTCGAACTCAAGGCCGGGGCCTTTATCGGTGTGGCGATCATGCTCGGATACGGCTTGCAGACCGTGGGCCTGCAGAGTATTCCCAGCAGTCAGTCGGCATTCATTACCGCGCTGTATGTGCCCTTCGTGCCATTGCTGCAATGGCTGGTGCTGGGACGTCGTCCGGGGTTGATGCCGAGCATCGGGATCATGCTGGCATTCACCGGGTTGATGCTGCTGTCTGGGCCTTCCGGGGCTTCTTTGAATTTCAGTCCGGGTGAAATTGCCACGCTGATCAGCGCCGTGGCGATTGCGGCGGAGATTATCTTGATCAGTACGTATGCCGGCCAGGTCGATGTGCGCCGGGTGACGGTGGTGCAATTGGCGGTGACGTCGGTGCTGGCGTTGCTGCTGGTGGTGCCGACCCAGGAAGTGATTCCGGACTTTTCATGGCTGCTGCTGTGCAGTGCGCTGGGCCTGGGCGCGGCGAGTGCGGCGATTCAGGTGGCGATGAACTGGGCGCAAAAGAGCGTTTCGCCGACCCGGGCGACCTTGATCTATGCCGGTGAGCCGGTGTGGGCCGGGATTGTCGGGCGGATTGCCGGGGAGCGGTTGCCGGCGATTGCGCTGGTGGGTGCGGGGTTGATTGTGGCGGCGGTGATTGTCAGTGAGTTGAAGACCAAGGGTAAGGCTGCTGCGGCTGAGGAAGAGTTGGAGCAGGAAACACAAGGTTAAGCTTCAAGA
>DQGF01000314.1 GCA_003525045.1 Pseudomonas sp.
CCGACACCGGGCTCACCGATCAGCACCGGGTTATTCTTGGTGCGGCGTTGCAGGACCTGGATGGTCCGGCGAATTTCATCGTCGCGGCCGATCACCGGATCGAGCTTGCCTTCTTCGGCACGCTTGGTCAGGTCGACGGTGTATTTATCCAGGGCCTGACGCGATTCTTCGTGGTTGGCGTCGTTTACCGCTGCGCCGCCACGCAGGTTGTTGATCGCGTTTTCCAGGGCTTTCTTGCTCACACCCTGGCCGAGCAGCAACTTGCCAAGCTTGCTGTTCTCGTCCATGGCGGCGAGCAACACCAGTTCGCTGGAAATGAACTGATCACCCTTCTGCTGGGCCAGGCGATCGGCCTGGTTGAGCAGGCGCGCCAGATCCTGCGACATATTGACGTCGCCGGTCGGGTTCTGGATTTTCGGCAGCTGATCGAGCTCTTTAGTCAGCTCTTTACGCAAGTTGTTGATGTCGAAACCGACCTGCATCAGCAGGGGTTTGATCGAACCACCCTGCTGTTCAAGCATGGCTTGCATCAAGTGCGCCGGCTCGATGCCGGGATGGTCGAGGCCGACGGCCAGAGATTGGGCGTCGGATAGAGCTAACTGCAATTTGCTGGTTAAACGGTCTATACGCATGGGTCACCTTCCTTTTGAGCAGGCCGGACCTATAAACGTCCTGAATGAAGAAACCTGCCAGATACCTCATTAGATGTGGTCGATTCTGGGAGATTCAAGCGTCATGACGTTGATGCAGGTCAGGCAAGTCTAGCGTTCGAGCCAAATAAGGGAGGCAAACCGACCAGTGCGCGGACTGCAGCGGTAAGAAAAGAAGCGCGGATCGGTCATGGTGCAGAACCCGCCACCATAGACGGCCGTGACACCGCGAGCGGCCAGACGCAGGCGCGCCAGCTCATAGATGTCGGCCATGAACTTGCCGGCGTTTTGGCTCGGCACAAAGGCTTTGGCGGTTTCAGGCAATTGCTGAACGAAGGTCTCGCGCACTTCCGGGCCGACTTCAAAGGCTTGCGGGCCAATGGCCGGGCCAAGCCAGACCAGCACTTCTTCTGGCGGCACGACCAGGCTGTCGAGGGTTGCTTCCAGCACACCCGCCGCCAAACCGCGCCAGCCGGCATGGGCTGCCGCGACGCGAGTGCCGGCACGGTCGCAAAACAGCGCCGGCAGGCAGTCGGCAGTCATCGCCGTGCAGGCAATACCGGGCGTTGCCGTCCAGCTGGCGTCGGCAATGGCCACCAGGCTCGGGTCAGCATGGGCCACGGCTATACCGTGAACCTGCTTTAACCAAGCCGGTTGAATAGAGAAATGATCGGTCAGGCGGCGGCGGTTTTCGGCGACAGCTTCGGGGCTGTCATCGACGTGATCGCCAAGGTTGAGGCTGTCGAACGGCGCCAGACTGACGCCGCCCGCACGGGTGGTCACACAGGCTTTGACCCCGGCCGGCGCAGGCCAGTCAGGAATCAGCCAGTCACTCATCCGATGAACGCCTCGCGGTCTTGCTTGAGCAGTGTCAGCAACCAGACGAAGTCATCCGGCAGTGGCGACTCCCAGCTCATGCGTTTACCGGTGGTCGGATGATCCAGCTCCAGGAACCGCGCATGCAGCGCCTGACGCGGAAAAGCCTTCAACGATTCGATCATGGTCACGCTGGCTGCCGGTGGGATACGGAAACGACCGCCGTAGGCAGGATCTCCGACCAACGGGTAGTTGATGTGGGCCATGTGCACACGAATCTGGTGTGTACGACCGGTTTCCAGCTTAACCCGCACGTGAGTGTGGGAGCGGAAACGCTCGAGCACGCGGTAATGACTGACGGCTTGCTTGCCACCTTCCATCACAGCCATGCGTTGGCGTTGCTGGCCGTGACGACCGATCGGCGCGTTGATCTTGCCGCCGGCGGTCACCACGCCGATCACGATGCATTCGTAGATCCGGCTGACGCTGCGGCTCTGCAACTGTGTAACCAGCTGCGTCTGAGCCTGAATGGTCTTGGCTACCACCATCAGACCAGTGGTGTCCTTGTCCAGGCGATGCACGATACCGGCGCGGGGCACATTGATAATGTCCGGCACGTGGTGCAGCAAGGCGTTGAGCAAGGTGCCATCAGCATGACCGGCAGCCGGATGCACCACCAGGCCCGCAGGCTTGTTGATCACCAGGATGTCGTCGTCTTCATAGACTATGTCCAGCTCGATGTCTTGAGCGATCCATTCGCCCTGAGCTTCCTGCTCGGCAGTCAGCTCAAGAATGGCGCCACCGTGAACGATGTCTCGCGGGCGTATGACCGCCCCATCCACAGTCAGGCGGCCGTCTTTGATCCAGGCGGAAAGGCGCGAGCGCGAGTGCTCAGCGAATAATTGTGCGGCGACTTGATCGAGGCGTTGGCCGCCCAATTCGGACGGCACCTCTGCGCGAAGTTCAATTTTATCGGACATGCTCAGACTAGGCGTCGGCACAGCCTTTGGTTTCGGCTGCGCGCTTGTGGTTAAATACGGCGTCTTTTGCCCCGATGCTATCCAACGGGGTGCTCATCATAACAGGACGGCCCCGCCCAAGACAGCGGCCGTCATAGGGACGCAAGCCGCCATGCAAGTGAAACACCTGCTGCTGATCGCCATCCTCGCATTGACCGCTGCTTGCTCATCGAAGGAAGTCGTAGATGAAAACCTGAGCGAAGTCGAGCTGTACCAGCAGGCTCAGCACGATCTGGACAACAATAACTACACCGCCGCCACAGCCAAGCTGAAGGCGTTGGAGTCGCGTTATCCGTTCGGTCGCTACGCGGATCAGGCTCAACTCGAGCTCATCTACGCCAACTACAAGAACACCGAGCCCGAGGCTGCGAAATCCGCCGCCGAGCGTTTCATTCGTCTGCACCCGCAGCATCCGAACGTGGATTACGCGTATTACCTCAAGGGTTTGACTTCTTTCGACCAGGACGTCGGCCTGCTGTCGCGCTTCCTGCCGCTGGACATGACCAAGCGTGACCCGGGTGCCGCTCGCGACTCCTACAACGAGTTCGCCCAGCTGACCAGCCGCTTCCCGAACAGCCGCTACTCGCCGGACGCCAAGCAGCGCATGATCTACCTGCGCAACCTGCTGGCCGCGTACGAGATTCACGTTGCCGACTATTACCTGACCCGTCAGGCCTATGTCGCCGCCGCGAACCGTGGTCGCTACGTGGTGGAAAACTTTCAGGAAACCCCTTCGGTCGGTGACGGCCTGGCGGTGATGACCGAGGCCTACCAGCGTCTGCACCTGGACGAACTGGCCAACACCAGCCTCGAAACCCTGAAGCTCAACTTCCCGAACCATCCAAGCCTGGTCGACGGTCAGTTCAAGCCTTCGGTCGACGAAGCCGACAACCGTTCATGGTTGAGCAAGGCCACCTTGGGTCTGATCGAGTCCCGTCCGCCGCTGCCGCCGGGCGAAACCCGCGCCAACCAGGACGTGCAGAAGCAGTTCCAGGAAGCCAAGGACGCGATTCCAAGCGATCTCAAGCCTAAAGATGCAGATGGCGACGTGATCGAAGAAGAGGAACCCGAGTCTGAAGCCAACAACAGCGACCGTTCGTGGTTCAGCTACATGACCTTCGGCGTGTTCGACTGATATACGGAGACTCTGTAGGAGCGAGCTTGCTCGCGAAAAACGTCCAGACGACGCGTTTATTCAGAAAAAACGCGTTATCGTTGACGTCCATCGCGAGCAATCGAGCGTCGACCGGCTGCTCCTATAGGCTGTGCGCAGGTCATGTCCTTGCTAAACTGCCTGATCATTAGCTAATAAAGCAGCTCACCATGCTTCGTTTATTGTTCTGGATCGCCCTGATTGCCGCTGCGGTATGGTTCTGGCGCAAATTCAAGGCTTCTTCCTCCGCCCCCAAGTCCTCCGCCGAGCTGGAAGCAGCGCCGATGGTCCGCTGCGCACATTGCGGCGTCCACTTGCCCCGCGACCGCGCGCTGAACCTTCAACAACAGTGGTATTGCAGCCAGGCTCACCTTGAGCAAGGCCCGGGTTCAAGTGATCGCTGAGACGTCCAGTCCCGGCAACAGGCAGGCTCAGCGACTGCTGCGTCTCTATCATCTTTACCGGTTAAGCGTCGGCATCACCCTGGTGCTGTTGATCTCCAGCAACATGGACAACCAGTTGCTGAGGTTCGCCAATGACGACCTGCTGCGCAATGGCAGCTGGTTGTATCTGGTACTCAATATTCTGCTGGTAGTGTTTCTCGAGAACACCCGCCGCCCGGCGCAATTATTCAGTCTGGCGCTGACCGACGTGCTGCTGCTGTGCGGCCTGTTCTATGCCGCCGGCGGCGTGGCCAGCGCCATCGGCAATCTGCTGATCGTATCGGTGGCCATCAGCAACACTTTGTTGCGGCGGCGTATAGGCTTGCTGATTGCCGCTGTCGGCGCGCTCGGCATTGTCGGACTGAGTCTGCTGTTGAGCTTCAGCCATCCGACCAGCCCCAGCGACTACCTGCAAGTCGGCACGCTAGGCGCCCTGTGCTTTGCCGCAGCACTGTTGGTACAGGGCCTGACCCGGCGCCTGGAAGTCAGTGAAAGCCTGGCCGAGCAACGGGCCAGCGAAGTGGTCGGCCTCGAAGCCCTCAATGCGCTGATCCTGCAACGCATGCGCACCGGCATCCTGGTGCTCGACGACCAGCGACGGGTGCAGCTGGCCAACCACAGTGCATTGACACTGCTGGGGCAAGACGGGCTTGAAGGCAACCTGATCGATGACTACTCGCCCGCCCTGGTCGAACGCTTGCAACTGTGGCTCAACAATCCGACGCTGCGCCCCCAGAGCGTTAAAGTCGACGGTAGCGGCCTGGAGCTGCAACCGAACTTTATTGCCCTGGACCAAAACCCCCACTACCAGACTCTGGTCTTTCTCGAAGATCTCGCCCAGATCGCCCAACAGGCCCAACAATTGAAACTAGCCGCCCTCGGCCGCCTGACAGCCGGTATCGCCCATGAAATCCGCAATCCACTGGGTGCCATTAGTCATGCCGCCCAGCTATTACAGGAATCAGAGGAACTGAACGGCGCAGATACACGTCTGACCCAGATTATTCAAGACCACTCTCAGCGAATGAATCGGGTTATCGAAAACGTCCTGCAACTGTCCCGTCGCCAGCAAACCGTGGAGCAACGGCTCGATCTGAAGCCATGGCTGGAACAGTTCGTCGCCGAAACCCGAGAGGGAGCGACCGGGCGCCAGCAGATTCACCTGCACATAGGTTCGGGCGACTTCAAAACCCTGATGGACCCGAACCAGCTGACGCAGATTCTCGACAATCTGGTGCGCAACGCCTGGCGCCATAGCGCCCAGCTCCACGACCAGGCGCAGGTCTGGCTCGAGTTGTTTGTCGACCGCGACAGCAAGCTGCCGATCCTCGAGGTCCTGGACGATGGAAGCGGCGTGGCACCGGACCATCAGGCTCAGCTGTTCGAGCCATTCTTCACCACCAGCACCCAGGGTACGGGGCTTGGACTTTATCTGTCTCGTGAGCTGTGCGAAAGCAACCAGGCCCGCCTAGACTTCAAACCACGCCAAGGCGGCGGCTGCTTTCGTATCACCTTTGCTCACGGACGGAAACAAAGTTGAACATAAGCCCACGGCAAAAAGTCCTGATCGTCGACGACGAACCGGATATCCGCGAACTCCTGGAAATCACCCTGGGACGGATGAAACTCGACACCTTCAGTGCCCGTAGCCTTGGCGAAGCCCAGGCTCTGCTGACACGCGAGACATTCGACCTGTGCCTGACCGACATGCGTCTGCCGGACGGCACCGGCCTGGAGCTGGTGCAATACATCCAGCAACGCTATCCACAGGTACCGGTGGCAATGATTACTGCCTATGGCAGCCTTGAAACAGCGATCAACGCGCTCAAGGCCGGCGCCTTCGACTTCCTGACCAAACCGGTGGACCTTTCCCGTCTGCGGGAACTGGTCACCAGCGCCCTGCGCCTGACCGCGCCGGGCGGCGTCAGCAGCACCATCGATCGGCAGTTGCTGGGCGACTCATTGCCCATGCGCAGCCTGCGCAAGCAAATCGACAAACTGGCCCGCAGCCAGGCGCCGGTGTACATCAGCGGCGAGTCCGGCAGCGGCAAGGAACTGGTCGCGCGACTGATCCATGAGCAGGGGCCGCGGACCAACCGACCGTTTATCCCGGTGAACTGCGGGGCGATACCCTCGGAATTGATGGAAAGCGAGTTTTTCGGCCACCGCAAAGGCAGCTTCAGCGGTGCCATCGAAGACAAGCCCGGCCTGTTCCAGGCGGCCCATGGCGGTACGCTGTTCCTCGACGAAGTGGCCGATTTGCCACTGGCGATGCAGGTCAAACTGCTGCGGGCGATTCAGGAAAAAGCCGTGCGCAGTGTTGGTGGCCAGCAGGAAACCGTGGTCGATGTGCGCATTCTCTGCGCCACCCATAAAGACCTCGACGCTGAAGTCGCCGCCGAACGCTTCCGTCAGGATTTGTACTATCGGTTGAACGTGATCGAGCTGCGGGTTCCATCCTTGCGCGAACGTCGCGATGACATTGAGACCTTGGCTATCCATGTCCTCAAACGCCTGGCAGCCGGCAGTGGGCAGCCGGCGGCAAAACTCCACCCGCACGCCCTCGACGCGCTGAAAAGCTATCGTTTTCCGGGCAATGTGCGGGAGCTGGAGAACATGCTCGAGCGAGCTCACACGCTGTGTGAAAACAAACAGATCGAAGCCAGCGACCTGCGCTTGGCCGAGGGCAACTGCGGCGCAGAAGGCGGTGTACCTGACCTGACGCAGATCGACAATCTGGAAGATTATCTGGAAAACGTCGAACGCAAACTGATCCTCCAGGCGCTGGAGGAAACTCGCTGGAACCGTACGGCGGCGGCACAGCGCTTGAATCTTTCGTTTCGGTCGATGCGCTACAGACTCAAGAAATTGGGCCTGGATTGAGGGCCTCTTCGCGAGCAGGCT
>DQGF01000411.1 GCA_003525045.1 Pseudomonas sp.
TTGGCTGCCGCACAGCTCGCGGATCGAGTGCATGGCGAATGTCGGCAAGCCGATGTCCACGGTGCGCACGCCCAGGTGGCTGGCGGTGATCGGACCGATGGTCGAGCCGCAGCCCATGTCGCTGCGCACCACGAAGCTCTGCACCGGGACCTCTTCGGCCATGCACAGATGGCGGAAGAACCCGGCGGTTTCGCTGTTGGTGGCGTAGCGCTGGTTGCTGTTGACCTTGATCACCGGGCCGGCATTGAGTTTGGGGCCGTGGTTGGCGTCGTGCTTGTCGGCGTAGTTCGGGTGCACGCCGTGGGCATTGTCGGCCGAGACCAACAGGGATTTCTGAATGGTGCGTACGAATTCGTCACCTTCGGGCAGCAGACGACGCAGGGTTTGCTCGAGCATCGGGCCATCGGCACCACAGGCCGAGCTGGAACCGACTTCTTCGTGGTCATTGCAGACCAGCACGCAGGTTTCGTCGGTTTCGGTCGTGAGCAAGGCTTGCAGGCCGGCGTAGCACGACAGCAGGTTGTCCAGGCGCGCACCGGCAATGAAGTCGCCATGCAGGCCAATGATCGCGGCGCTTTGGGTGTCGTAGAAACTCAGCTCGTAATCCAGCACCACGTCGGCGTTCAGCCCGTGTTCACGGGCGAGTTGGTCAGTGAGCACGGCGCGGAAATCCACCCGCTCGTCACCGGCGAATTGCGCGAGGATCGGCGGCAGTTCGGTCTGGGCGTTGATGGCCCAACCCATGTTGGCTTCACGGTTGAGGTGAATGGCCAGGTTAGGGATGGTGGCGATCGGCGTCTTGAAGTCGATCAACTGGCTCTCGACCTTGCCATCGCGGCGGAAGGTCACGCGGCCGGCGAGGGATAGATCGCGATCAAACCAGGGTGCCAGCAGTGCGCCGCCATAGACTTCGACACCCAGTTGCCAGAAGCCCAGGCGTTGCAGTTCCGGCTGGGGCTTGACCCGCAGGCAGGGGCTGTCGGTGTGGGCGCCGACAAGGCGAATGCCGCCGTGCAGGGGCGAATGACGGCCCATCTTGAACGCGACGATCGAAGAGTCATTACGGGTGACGTAGTAACGACCATTGGTCTCGGTAGTCCATGGCTCGCGCTCGTCGAGGCGTTGAAAGCCCGCCGCTTCCAGGCGCTGAGCAAGGCTGGCGGTGGCATGGAACGGGGTAGGGGAGGCCTTGAGGAAGTCGATCAGGCCTTGGTTCAACTCTTCGCGCATAAGTAGCTCCAGACAGCAGTGGAGCCAGTTTAACGTATTGGTCACAGAATTGGCGGTGGGGTGAGTGTGTGGCTGCCTCAAGATTAACGAGGAGAGCATTCTCTGTAGGAGCGAGGCTTGCCCGCGAAAGCGGTGTGTCAGCTGCATTGATGTCGACTGACACTCCCTCTTTCGCGGGCAAGCCTCGCTCCTACAGGTTTGGTGTGAGGCGTTAAGGGGTATCTGGCTGGTTTGCCGGATGGGCCTTGATGAACGCCGGATGCGTCGCCGCCAACGCCGCGACTCGACGAATCCGCGGATACGCCTCAAGCGAGATGTTGAAGCGCTCGGCGGCGTAGAGCTGCGGAATCAGGTAGGTATCCGCCATCCCGGGCTGCGAACCAAAGCAAAAACCTTCATCGCCGATCAACTGCTCCACCGTCGCCAACCCCTGACTGATCCAGTGCCCGATCCACTCCGCCACCTGGGTTTCATCGTGCCCCAGCTGCCGCAGCCTGTTCAGCACGCTGACGTTGTGCAGCGGATGCACATCGCAACCGATCACCGCCGCCACGCCGCGTTCACGGGCGCGTGCGGCGAGGTCTTTGGACAGCAGTGGCACCTGTGGATAACGTTCCTCGAGGTACTCGATGATCGCCGGGGACTGGATCAGCAGTTCACCCTCGTCGGTGCGCAAGGCCGGCACCCGGCCCTGCGGATTGATGCCGAGATAGGGAGGTTGCCGGTGCTCGCCACCCGGCGGTGCGATCAGGTTGATCGGCAGTGCGTGGTAGTCCAGGCCCTTGAGCGCCAACGCGATCCGCACCCGATAGGACGAGGTCGAACGGTAGTAGGTATAGAGTTCCATGAGCCGATCCTCTCAGCGCGCCGGCAGTACTTTGCCGCGGCATTCGCCGAAACCGATGGAGGCAAAACCCTCGCGACTGCAACGGGCGCGCAGGATGATTTCGTCGCCGTCTTCGAGGAATTTACGCACCTCGCCCGACGCCAGTTCGATCGGCTTTTTGCCGCCCTCGGTGATTTCCAGCAGGCTGCCGAACTGACCGTTTTCCGGCCCCGACAAGGTGCCCGAACCGAACAGGTCACCGGCCTGCAGCTGGCAGCCGTTGACGCTGTGGTGCGCGACCAGTTGCGCCACGGTCCAGTACATGTGTTGAGTGTTGCTCAGGGTCAGGCGATGGGCCGGCAAGTTCTGCTCGCGCATGGCTTCAGTGAGCAGCAGCACTTCCAGTTCGATGTCGAAGGCGCCAGCGGCCTGATCACGCTTGTCAAACAGGTACGGCAGCGGTTGCGGATCGCCTTCAGGACGTGCCGATTGCGCGCGACGGAACGGCTCCAACGCCTCGGCAGTCACCACCCACGGCGAAATGCTGGTGATGAAACTTTTCGACAGGAACGGCCCCAGTGGCTGGTATTCCCAGGCCTGGATGTCCCGCGCCGACCAGTCGTTGAGCAGACAGAAACCGGCGATGTGATCGGCGGCGTCGCCGATGGCGATCGAGTCGCCTATCTCGTTGCCCTGGCCGATCCAGATGCCCAGTTCCAGCTCGTAATCCAGACGTGCGCAGGGGCCAAAGGTCGGCTCGGTCTGACCGGCCGGCAGGGTCTGGCCTTTCGGACGGCGC
>DQGF01000233.1:0-122 GCA_003525045.1 Pseudomonas sp.
CCGGCGTCGCCGAAGCTCATGCCATGCTGGAAGATACCGACCGCCATGCCACCGATCAGGTTGATGAACAGAATCAACAGGCCGGCAATGGCGTCACCACGCACGAACTTGCTGGCACCGTC
>DQGF01000233.1:418-4842 GCA_003525045.1 Pseudomonas sp.
ACGAACTTGCTGGCACCGTCCATGGAACCGTAGAACTCGGCTTCCTGGGCCACTTCGGAGCGTCTTGCCTTGGCTTGGTTCTGGTCGATCAACCCGGCGTTCAAATCGGCGTCGATGGCCATTTGTTTGCCGGGCATTGCATCGAGGGTGAAACGCGCGCTCACCTCGGAAATCCGCCCGGCGCCCTTGGTCACCACGACGAAGTTGATGATCATCAAAATCGCGAAGACCACGATACCGACCACGTAGTTACCGCCGATCACCACCTCACCGAAGGCCTGGATCACCTTGCCGGCGGCGGCATGACCGTCCTGACCGTGGAGCATCACCACCCGCGTCGAGGCCACGTTCAACGCCAGCCGCAGCAGCGTCGCCACCAGCAGAATGGTCGGGAACACGGCGAAATCCAGCGGCCGCAAGGCGTAGACGCAAACCAGCAACACCACGATCGACAAGGCGATGTTGAACGTGAAAAACACGTCCAGCAGGAACGGCGGAATCGGCAACATCATCATCGCCAGCATGACCAGCAGCAACAACGGCACACCCAGATTGCCCCGACTCAAGTCGGCGACGTTTGTGCGAGCACTGTTGAATAACTGAGAGCGATCCACCGGCTTTCCCCGTTCCTTTAAAGCAAACTTTTGACGCCAGATGCAGGCGCAGAGGGGGTACTGCAAGAAGCCTTCCAACTTTTGTGGGGCGTTGGAATAGAGGGGTTTATCGAGGAGTTTTGGTGTCGCCTGAGCTGACGCCTTCGCGGGCAAGCCTCGCTCCTACAGTGAACGATACCTTGCTCCTACGGGACTGGTGTCATACCTGATCTCGCGAACGAATCAAAACCTGTAGGAGCGAGGCTTGCCCGCGAAGAGGCCGGTGATGCCAACACAAAACTCAGGAATCGAGCCGCAAAATCCGGCGGAATCGCAAATCATCCCGCCCCAAACCGTCGAAATACACATAACCCTATGGCGAGGGAGCTTGCTCCCGCTGGGTCGCGCAGCGACCCCAAAACCTGCGACCAAGCGCTATCAGCACACCGCATCAACTGATTTACGACTGCTACGCAGCCGAACGGGAGCAAGCTCCCTCACCACAATTGATCGCGGCCCCAAAGATTTCTGTCACAACAGATACATGGCAAACCTAGCAGTTCTGCTAGTACCCAACCCTTGCAAAGCCGCCAATACTGAGCTCCCGCACTTCGGACATTCGGAGCAACCACCCATGCCATCGCCGCGCGAAACCGTGCTCTGCCAATACCACTACGACCCCCTTGATCGACTGACCAGTCACGCTCTGCCAGATATCCCCAAACGCCAGCGCTTTTACTGCAAAAGTAGGCTGGCCACCGAGATACAGGGGGAGATGCGCTATTCGATCGTTCAGCATGCCGGCCAACTGTTGGCGCAACAACGAAGTGAGGGGGAGGCGCCTGATACCACGCTGCTGGCCACCGATCAGCAGCGTTCGGTGCTGCAGACGCTCAAGGCCAACCATCCACGGCAGCCCATCGCCTATTCGCCCTATGGCCACCGCCCCGTAGAAAACGGGTTACTCAGCCTGCTTGGCTTTAACGGCGAACGGCCGGATCCGGTGACTGGACATTATTTACTGGGTAATGGTTATCGGGCGTTTAATCCCGTGCTAATGCGATTCAACAGTCCGGACAGTTTGAGTCCGTTTGACAAAGGCGGATTAAACTCATACGCGTACTGCCTGCACGATCCGATTAATTTCTCTGACACTTCGGGCCATGCCGGCTCATTCATTTCATTAGTAAAGTCGTTATTTACTCCAGCATCCGACCCCTTGAGTAGGTTGCATAACACTCGCTTCGGCAATCGGCCTTTTCCCATAAGACAAAGACGGCTGTCAGATCCCGGCCCAACAATCTCTTCACCAGTTGAACCGGACTTCCTTGGATATCATGGAACCTCTATAGAGGGCGCCACAGAATTATTAAAAAAAGGTGTATTACCAAACCACTCAAAGGTAGCGGACCGCCCGGGGTTTTTCCTCACCCCAGATAAGAGCGTAGCAGACGAATACGCTGAATCTGCTCATTGGAAGAGCACAAGGACGGAGCAAACGAGATTTGGCAAAGAACATATCGTAGAAGTTCATATACAGAATTCCAAAGGCATGACACCTGGAAAAGACTACGAATTTAATCATTATGCATTCGACCAAAGAAACTTGAACCACATGACAATGGAATTCATAGCAAAGCCCCATATATTTAGATCCGTGATCATCAGACAGCTTGGCTCCACCCCTTCCGCAAAAAAAGTCCGCCCTCGAGCGTTTGAGGCTCCATTTTAAATTTTTGACCTTGAAAGTGAGAAGAAGGAAGAAAAAGGGGAAACCCATTAGCCGGTCTCAAGTTAAAGTTAAAAGCCGCCGCACCCAGCAGCCCCAAAACAAGTTCGCTTGGCAGACGACCCGGTTACTACGCATTTAGGTGGTGACGGCCGGCCAGCCGCTTCAAGATCAAAAGATCGCAGCCTGCGGCAGCTCCTACACAGGTATTGCGTACACCCTGTGAGCCGCCGAAGGCTGCGATCTTTTGATTTTAAACATCTACGTTTAATCGACATCTCCAGACACTTACAGAGCCTACACATGCTTGCGCCGTAGCCTACGACTGCATCAGAATCCGCCGGCTTGTGCGCCTGAGGGCCGGGCTCTATCGTTTCACGGTCGCTGAAAAACAGCGATCGGGTTTGGTAGCCCGGCAATTAGTCGCATTGCGCCATTGCTTGCAGGTTTTATCAGACCTCGGCTTTATGGTGGCCATGCGCAGGGCCCCTTCGGGGGCGCCGGGTCCTAGTTGCCGGTCTACCAACCCGCGTATGGCCGCCACCCCTCGTTTGGTAGCGAGGGTGAAGGCTCCTTAATTACAATTAGGAGTTTCACCATGTTCAAAGTAACGCCCAACCCGCCGGAAACCGAAGACGGTTCCCCAGACACCTCAATCGATCGGCAAAAACTCCACGAAGCCGCCGACCGTGCTCTCGACGACTACATCAACCTGTCCGCCCGTATAAATGCCACCGCGCGAAAACCCAGCACCATGTTCGTCATTGCGCCAGGCATCGATACCGAAAGCCTGTTGGCGCACGCCTGTGAATCCCTGGCTTCGGCCAGTGTGCTGGCCAGTGATTTCGCGGGATGTCTGGAGGGACCGCAGCGTAATACGATGCTGGCGATTCAGCAGATCATCATGCTGGGAGAACTGGCGGTGAATCGCGCGCTGGATAACCTCGATCCGCAGGGCTAGTTAAGGATCCAAGTAAGGCACAGTTCATGTGGGAGCGAGCCTGCTCGCGAAGGCGGTGTGTCAGTCGACATCTCTATTGGCTGGGATGGCCTCTTCGCGAGCAAGCCCGCTCCCACAGGTTTTATGTGTGTTGGCTGACTGGCTTGGACTTGTCAGGAGTCGCGGCGCAGATCCGGCGGAATCGGTAGATCATCCTTGAGCGGATCTGGCCGTTTGCCCTTGCCCGCGCGGTGCTGGCGGATCTGGTAGACGTAGGCTAATACCTGAGCAACGGCTAGATAGAGTCCGCCCGGGATCTCTTGCTCCAGTTCGGTGGAGTAGTAGATCGACCGCGCCAGCGCCGGGGATTCCAGCAGCAGCACCTCGTTGGCCACAGCAATCTCACGCATCTTCAACGCCAGGAAGTCGCTGCCTTTGGCCACCAGCATCGGCGCCCCACCCTTGTCCGGGTCGTACTTGAGCGCCACGGCATAGTGAGTCGGGTTGGTGATGACGACATCAGCGTCGGGGATTGCCGCCAACATCCGGCGCTGGGACATTTCGCGCTGCAACTGGCGAATGCGCTGTTTGACCTCCGGCCTCCCTTCCGCATCTTTATGCTCGTCACGCACTTCCTGCTTGGTCATCAGCAGTTTTTTGCGGCTCTCCCAGAGCTGCACTGGCACGTCCACCGCAGCGATGATGATTAGCCCACAGGACATCCATAACGTACTCCAGCCCACTACCTGCAGGCAGTGAATGACGGCCAGTTCCAACGGTTCGTGGGCGATGCGTATCAGGTCATCGATGTCTGACGATAACACCAGCAGGGCCACGGCCAGGATGATCAAAAACTTCGCAAACGCCTTAAGCAACTCCGCCACCGCCTTGAACGAAAACATTCGCTTAAGGCCGGCAACAGGGTTCATCCGACTGAATTTCGGTGCCAGGGAACCCGCTGCGAACAGCCATCCACCAAGGGAGATCGGCCCGATCAACGCTGCCAGCACTAGGGTGATCATGATCGGCTGAATCGCCAGCAAGGCTGTCAGCCCTGAATTCAACAGGTAAGTGCTCATAGAGCGCTGATCGAGAATGACTTCACGCGACAGGGAGAAATTCTGCCGCATCAATTCCATCAAGTCTTGGGCCAGTGCCCCGC
>DQGF01000233.1:5026-9485 GCA_003525045.1 Pseudomonas sp.
GGGCTGGATCGCCAACAGGGCAATCTGCCCCGAGTGCAGCAGGTAGGTGGCCATGGAGCGCTGGTCCAGGATCACTTCCCGCGACAACGAGAAGTTCATCCGCATCAGCTCCATCAGGTCCTGGGCGAGTGCCCCGCCGAAAATCAGCAGCGCGCCGGCACCGGCGAGCATGATCGCCAGGGTGTTGAGTTCCTTGGAGCGCGCAATCTCGCCCTTCTCACGGGCGTCCTTTTTCTTTTTCTCCGTGGGGTCTTCTGTTTTGTCCTGACCGCTTTCGCTTTCTGCCATGACTCAGCGCACCCGTGCCAGCTCACGTAACCACTGCAAGGCCTCGGAGGCCAGCGGTTGATACTGGTTGATGATGTCCGCCAGCCCGACCCAGACGATGAACAGACCGAGCACCAGGGTCAGCGGGAAACCGATGGAGAAGATGTTCAGCTGCGGCGCTGCCCGGGTCATCACGCCAAACGCGATGTTGACCACCAGCAACGCGGTGATCGCCGGCAGCACCAGCAACAGCGCAGCGCCCAGGACCCAGCCGAGCTTGCCGGCCAGTTCCCAGAAATGATTGACCATCAACCCGCTGCCGACCGGCAACGTGGTGAAGCTTTCAGTGAGGATTTCGAACACCACCAAATGGCCGTTCATGGACAGGAACAGCAGCGTGACCAGCATGGTGAAGAACTGCCCGATCACCGCCACCGACACGCCGTTGGTAGGGTCGACCATCGATGCGAAGCCCATGCCCATCTGAATGGAGACGATCTGCCCGGCGATCACGAAGGCCTGGAAGAACAGCTGCAAGGCGAACCCCAGCACCGCGCCGATGAGGATCTGCTCGGCAATCAGCAGCAGCCCGCTCAAGTCCAGCGCATTGACTGGCGGCATCGGCGGCAGGCCGGGGACGATCACCACCGTGATGGCCAGTGCAAAGTACAGGCGCACACGCTTGGGAACCAGGGTTGTGCCCACGATCGGCATCACCATCAGCAACGCCCCCACGCGGAACAGCGGCAACATGAACGTTGCCACCCAGGTACTGATCTGGGTATCGGTCAGCTGCAGCAGCGACTGCATGGTTTAGCCGATGACCAGGGGAATACTGCCGTACAACTGCAGGATGTATTCCATGAAGGTCTGCACCAGCCACGGACCGGCCACGATCAGCGTCACCAGCATCACCAACAGCCGTGGCAGGAAGCTCAGGGTCTGTTCGTTGATCTGGGTGGCGGCCTGGAACATCGCCACCAGCAAGCCCACCAGCAAACTCGGGATCACCAGCACGGCGACCATCATGGTGGTCAGCCAGAGTGCTTCCCGGAAGATGTCTACCGCCACTTCCGGGGTCATGGCGAGACACCGCCGAAGCTGCTGGCCAGCGTGCCGATGATCAACGCCCAGCCGTCCACCAGCACAAACAACATGATCTTGAACGGCAGGGAAATGATCAGTGGCGACAGCATCATCATGCCCATCGCCATCAGCACACTGGCCACGACCAGGTCGATGATCAGGAATGGAATGAAGATCATGAAGCCGATCTGGAACGCGGTTTTCAGCTCAGAGGTGACGAAGGCCGGTACCAGAATGGTCAGCGGCGCCTGATCCGGCGAGGCAATGTCGGTGCGCTTGGACAGGCGCATGAACAGCTCCAGATCGCTGGTGCGCGTCTGGGCCAGCATGAAGTCCTTGATCGGCACCTGGGCCTTGGCCACGGCATCCTGGGCAGTCAGTTTCTCCGCCAGATACGGCTGCAAGGCGTCCTGATTCACCCGGTCGAACACCGGCGCCATGATGAACAGGGTCAGGAACAGCGCCATGCCCGTGAGGATCTGGTTCGACGGTGTCTGCTGCAGGCCCAGGGCCTGACGCAGGATCGAGAAGACGATGATGATCCGGGTGAAACTGGTCATCAGCATGACGAACGCCGGGATAAAACTCAGCGCCGTCATGATTAGCAGGATCTGCAGGCTGACCGAATACTCCTGAGCACCCTCGGCGTTGGTGCCGAGCGTGATCGCCGGGATCGACAACGGGTCCGCCGCGAACGCCAGCGGTGCGGCCAGCATCAGGGCCAGCGTCAAGACGATGCGTAACGCAGCCATTACTGCTTATCCTTCTGATCCTTGCCCATCAGTTCCATCAGGCGCTGGGCAAACTCGGGGGTGGTCTTCTCGGTACTCGGCACCTGCACCGGCTCCTTGAGCACATGCAAGGCGGTGATGGTGCCGGGACTGAGGCCGAGCAGAATCTGCTCGTTGCCGACCTGCACCAGCATCAAGCGGTCACGCGGGCCGAGCGCGCGGGAACCGATCAGCTCGATCACCTGCCCCTTGCCGGCCGGCCCGGCCTGCTGGACCCGGCGCAGCAGCCACGCAAGGAAGAAGATCAAACCCAGCACCAGCAGCAAGCCGAACACCAACTGCGTCAATTGCCCGGCCACACCGCTGCTGACCGCCGGCGCCGCGGCCGTGGCGGCGGTCGCCAGCGGCTCGGCCGCCAGAACGTTGAACGGCAAGGCCAGCGCTAACCCCAGCAAAAAAACACCCAGAACCCTTTTCACTTAGCGCAGCTTCTTGATGCGTTCGCTTGGGCTGATCACGTCGGTCAGGCGGATGCCGAACTTCTCGTTGACCACCACCACTTCGCCGTGGGCGATGAGCGTGCCATTGACCAGCACGTCCAGCGGCTCACCGGCCAGGCGATCGAGTTCGATCACCGAACCCTGGTTGAGTTGCAGCAGGTTGCGGATGTTGATATCGGTGCTGCCCACCTCCATGGAGATCGACACCGGGATGTCGAGGATCACATCCAGGTTCGGGCCGTCGAGGGTCACCGGATTGTTGTTTTTCGGCACGCTGCCGAATTCTTCCATCGGCAGACGGTTGGACGGCGAGCTGGCAGCACCGGCAGCCAGCAAGGCGTCGATGTCGTCCTGCCCATCACCGGCTTCTTCGAGGGCCGCAGCCCATTCATCAGCGAGCGCCTGGTCGTCCTGGGTATGCATATCGTGAGCCATCATGTGTCCTCGGCGGGCAACCCTTTCAAATGGAAGCCGCCAGTTAAAAGCGAATAGGGGACGCCGATCAACGGCGCTCGATCGGCTCGATCACTTGCAACGCGAGGTTGCCTTTGTGCGAGCCCATCTTGACCTTGAACGCAGGCACGCCATTGGCGCGCATGATCATTTCGTCCGGCATCTCGACCGGGATAATGTCCCCCGGCTGCATGTGCAGGATGTCCCGCAGACGCAACTGGCGACGGGCAACCGTGGCACCGATCGGTACGTCGACATCCAGCACGTCCTGGCGCAGGGCGTTGACCCAGCGCTCGTCCTGATCGTCGAGGTCCGACTGGAAGCCGGCGTCGAGCATTTCGCGTACCGGCTCGATCATCGAATACGGCATGGTGATGTGCAGGTCGCCGCCACCGCCATCGAGTTCGATGTGGAAGGTCGACACCACGACGGCCTCGCTCGGGCCGACGATGTTGGCCATGGCCGGGTTCACTTCCGAGTTGATGTACTCGAAGTTCACTTCCATGATCGCCTGCCAGGCTTCCTTCAAATCGATGAAAGCCTGCTCGAGCACCATGCGCACCACGCGCAGTTCGGTCGGGGTGAACTCGCGCCCCTCGATCTTGGCGTGGCGGCCGTCGCCGCCGAAAAAGTTGTCCACCAGCTTGAACACCAGCTTGGCGTCGAGGATGAACAGCGCGGTGCCGCGTAGCGGTTTGATCTTGACCAGGTTGAGGCTGGTCGGCACGTACAGCGAGTGCACGTACTCGCCGAACTTCATCACCTGCACCCCACCGACGGCAACGTCCGCCGAGCGGCGCAGCAGGTTGAACATGCTGATGCGGGTGTAGCGGGCGAAACGCTCGTTGATCATCTCCAGGGTCGGCATGCGTCCACGGACGATGCGATCCTGGCTGGTCAGGTCATAGCTTTTGACGCTGCCGGGTTCGGCAGCGATATCGGTTTCTACCAGACCATCGTCGACACCATGCAACAGCGCGTCGATTTCCTCCTGGGACAGCAGGTCCTGCACGGCCATGTCGTGTTCCTACTGCAGTACGAAATTAGTGAAAAGCAATTGTTCGATGACCACTTTGCCGAGTTCTTTGTGCGCCACTTCCTGGATGCTGGCCGTGGCTTTCTGACGCAACATTTCCTGGCCGACGGGCGATGCCAGGGTGGCGAAGTCCTGCCCGGAGAACAGCATGACCAGATTGTTGCGGATGACCGGCATGTGCACCTTGAGCGCTTCCAGATCAGCCCGATCGCGGCCCAGCAGGGTGATGTTCACCTGCATGTAGCGCTGGCGGCCGTTCTGGTTGTAGTTGACAACGAAGGCCGGAAGCAGGGGCTCGAAAACCGCCGGCTGCTTGCTGATGGCCGCGATTTGCGGCGCGGCGACTGGCTTGCTCTGGGCGCTGTGCATGAAGAACCAGGTCGCCC
>DQGF01000249.1:0-4276 GCA_003525045.1 Pseudomonas sp.
CTGATCGGCATTAGGGCTTGCCCGCGATGGCGGTGTGTCAGCCAACAAAGATGCTGGATGTACCGGCCTCTTCGCGGGCAAGTCGGATCGCCGCACCGCCGCTCCCACAGATCCGTGTTTATCCGCAGTTCATGTTTTCGTCGCGTAATCCGCGCATTAAACATCGTCAGGCAGCGCTTGTTTAAAAGACTTGTAGGTTACTTCGCGAAAGCTACACCGCCTTGCGTCATTGCCTACGGTTACGCCAGAATCCGCCGGCTTGTGCGCCTTGGGCCTGGGCTCTATCGTTTGCCGGTCGCTGAAAAACAGCGATCGGGTTTGGTAGCCCGGGTTATACAAGGTGCACTGCATCGCCATTTGGGGCGTTTTTTTGTCTCTGCTTTATGGTGGTCATGCACAGGGCGCCTTCGGGCGCGCCGGTTTCGTTGTACCCGGTCTACCAACCTGCGTATGGCCACCACCTTAATGAGATGGTCAGCCCAGCACGAGCCCCCCGATTCAAAAAAACTCGACGAAGCCGTCAAACGCGCCCTCGATTTCTACTCCAACCCTGCCGCCCACACCGCCCTTATCAAAGCCACCCCGAGGCAACTCGACAGCATGTTGATCGTCAACCCGGAAATCGACGTCGAAACCCTGCTGGGTCATGCTTGCGAGTCGCTGGCGTCGGCCAATGTCATGGCCATGGACCTGGCGGATCATCTGGACGGGACCAGCCGCAATTCCCTGCTGGGGATTGCGCAAGTCATCATGCTGGGCGAGCTGGCGGTGAACCGCGCGCTGGATCGGATAGATCCTTCCGAGTAGCAACGATCATCTGTGGCGAGGGAGCAAGCTCCCTCGCCACAAGTTCGGTGTGTACTGCGACGAGCTGTGTAGATACCTATGCTCGCCACAGGTGACAGCTACCGCATGAATGGGCTGCACATACCCGACCTGTATCCCCGACATTCCCACCCCTCCCCTCTATCCCCACCTGACCCCAATGCTGGGGACAATGGCCCGTTCGCTTGAGCGACGGTCTGAAGACGTTTGTCCCTCGCATGCCCGTGTCTCGGACCTCTCAAGGCGGTTTTCGCCGATTGGTATGGAAGTTGCGCTAGCCCTCTCAACTGACCCATCCCCAGGGGACAGGTACTCTGATAGAGGGATTAACTCATGCACCCTTTACTGTGCAAAACTGCGGCCGCCCTGGTCGTGAGTGCTCTGGCCCAAGGCGTCGCCCAGGCGGCGTTGTATGCCGTCGACCCCGGACCTTATCTGCCCGCCAACGGCTCGTTCGCCGCCTGGTATCAGGACACCCACGGTCGAACCCTCGACCTGTGCCTGTCGAAGGCGGTCAGCTCCAGGGCTCCCGGTGCACCCGGCGCGCCGTCGTACATGTGTACGTTGCTGCCGACCCCCGGCGTATTCGACGACGCACAACCGATCGTTTTCCCGACCAACTTCCCTGACGAAGCCTTCTGGTTCACGGCCGACGCGCAAATCGTCGACGCCACCAGAGGCATCGACCTGTCTTTTGGCACCGCCATTGAAGCGGCTTTCGCTGCGGAAGAACCGGTCGAGGGCGACCAGCTCAGCTTCGCCCGCGTGCGCATTCGCATCGATGTGCCCACCGCCGGCACTTACGTCATCACCCACCCCTACGGCGTGGATGTGTTCAACGTCGATGTGCCCGGACGGCGGGCGATCAACATGACCCGCGACATCGGCATCGGCTCGCCGAAAACCTACGACGGTGCCCTCAAGGGTGACGTCGGCCCCTTCCTGCGCAGCGTCAACGGCCCGTACACCGAGACCAATCCGCTGACCGGCGCGGCAGAGAAATTCATTGGCGACCCGAACCTCGAAGAGGCCATCACCGGCAGCCCGTTCAACACCAACTTCGTTCGCATCGAAGGGCCCAATGGCCTGGATTTGCGTACCACGCTGTTTTCCATCTCCGGCAAATTGTCGACGGTGGTGCGGCCAACGCCGATGATCACCCAGCGCAGCACTTACTCGCGCAAAGCCGGTGAAAGCGCGCCGATCGCTCAGCAGGACCTGTTCGTCCTGGCCCCGCCACCGCCGGCGACCGTCGCCGTGACCAGCAGCAGCCCGGTGCTGAACATGAGCGAAGCCAACACCGCTGGCAACTGGTACGCGCAGTCCGCGGCCAACCCGACCTTGCCCAGCACTGTGCAGGTGACCGCCGACAACCACCTGGCCATCCCCAGCAGCACACCGACCACCTTGTCCATGGCGCTGACCGACCTGGTGGTGATCCAGCGCGCCGAGTACAGCCTCAGCACCGGGCAACTGACCCTCGTGGCCTCGACCAGCGACGAAACTTCGCCGCCGGTGCTCACCGCCGCCTCCGCCAGCGGTGCCGCCATCGGCGCCCTCAGTGGCGAAGGCGCGGTGAAAACCCTGGCCACCGGGATCTCGCCGATTCCACCGGCCAGGGTTCGCGTGACGTCATCCAATGGCGGCAGCGACACCGAAGAAGTGGTCATCGTGCAATGAACGCCCACATGCCCAGATCCTCATCAGGAGGCATCATGAACAATTGGCCACGCCTGGCGCTCAACGCCCTGGGACTGACTTTATCGCTGTCCGGCAGCGCGTTCGCGCAACTCGCCGCCGTCGACCCCGGCCCTTACACCTTTGCCACGGGGAAATTCCCCATGTGGTATCAGGACAACAATCAACTGTCGATGGAGCTGTGCCAGTCCCGGGCCGCGAGCTCGCGGGTGCCGGTCAGTGTGCCACCGGCCTATATGTGCATCCTGCTGGCGGAACCCGGGGTCTACGACGACGCTCAGCCGATGATCTTCCCCGACAACTGGCCGCCGGAAGCCTTCTGGTTTCTGGCCGAGACCGAAATCCCGCAAGTCGGTAACAGCGGCTATGAGCTGGAGGTCTACGTGGCCGGGATCGAGGCCGCATTCGCCTCGGAAAACCCGGTCGATGGTGATCAGCAAAGCTTCGCGCGGATTCGCCTGCGGATTTCGGTGCCGACCGCCGGGACCTACACCATTACCCACCCTTACGGGGTGGAAACGGTCAATGTCACCACCCCCGGCCGTCGCGCCATCAACATCACCCGCGACATCGGCATCGGCGCACCCGGCAATTTCAGCGGTGTGCTGAACGGCAACATCGGCCCGTTCCTGCGCAGCGTCAACGGCCCCTACACCGAGATGAACCCGGACACCGGGACCGTCGACACTTTCGTCGGCGATCCGAACCTCACCGAGCAGGTCACCGGCAGCCCCAACAACACCAACTTCGTGCGCATCCAGGGACCGGCTGGCACGATCTTTACCGACCGGTTCACGGTGTCCGGCAAAGTCCTCGACAACCGTGCCCAGACCCCGGTGGAAATCGACCGTGCCACCTACCGGCGCACCGGCAACGGCACGCGGGTCGAAGTCTTCGGAAAATCGGGCAACAGTTCGAGCCTGTGCTTTCGCGAAAGCGTTGCCCTGGTACCCGGCCCACCGCTTTCGCCGTGTCTGATCAACATGACCGGCGACAACAATGGCCTGTTCTTCGGCCAGCGTCAGTTCACCGGCAATGTGCCTCCGGTCGTGGTGGTCACCGCCACCAACCCGACTGGCACCACCCGCCCCACGGCGGTGTCGAGCAAGCTGACCGACGTGGTGAAAATCCAGACGGCTCGCTACAACTGGAGCAATCACAGCCTGCTGATCGAAGCGACATCGACTGACGAAGTGGCGGTGCCGGACATGGTCGCCCAAGGTTACGGACGCCTGTCCAAGTCCGGCACTCTGCAGCGCCTGACCGTCGCCGACCTGCTGCAGCCACCGGCCACCGTCACGGTCAAATCCGCCGCGGGCGGTAGCGACACCGAGCCGGTCGTGGTGGTCGGCGCCGCACCGGATACCGGCGAGAACCAGGCGCCACTGGCCGTGGCCGACAGCGGCAGCACCAGCTTCGGGGTGCCGATCACCCTCAACCTGCTGGCCAACGACAGCGACCCGGACGGCAACACGCCACTGAGCATCACCGCGCTGACCCAACCGGCCGCTGGCCAGGGCACCGTCGCCTTGAGCGGCACGGCAGCGGTGGTCTACACCCCACCGGCCGTGGTCAATGCACCGCTGACCACGACCTTCACCTACAAGGCTCAAGACGTCAAAGGCCTGGCTTCGACCGCACCAGCGACCGTGACCATTACCGTGGCGCCTAACAAGTCTCCGGTGGCCGTCGTCGACAGCATCGCGACCCTGGGCGTGGCGATACCGATCAACGTGCTGGCCAACGACACCGA
>DQGF01000249.1:4556-7296 GCA_003525045.1 Pseudomonas sp.
CTGGCCAACGACACCGATCCCGAAGGCAACGTGCCGCTAGCCGTCGCCAGTCTGACTCAGCCAGCGGCCGGTCGCGGCACCGTCAGCACTGACGGCACCGTGATCACCTACACGCCACCGGCCACGGTCACCACGGCCTTCACCACGACCTTCACCTACATCGCCAGGGACAGCTTCGGCGCCCTGTCGGCGCCGGCGACGGTCACGGTGCAAGTCTCGCCAAGGCCCGCTGCGGAGACCTTCGCGGTGACCGCCGCCACCGTCCAGGCCCGCTCCAACAACCGTTTCAACTGGGACTTCTCGGGCACCTCATCGGTGACCACCGGCAACACCATCACCATCCAGGTGACCACCCCGACCGGGCTGGTAACCCTGGGCACCACCACGGTGCCGGTGACCGGACGCTGGCGGCTGACGGTGAGCAACAGCACCACGGTGATCCCGTCGGCCAACCCGACGGCGACCATCGGCTCGTCCCAAGGCACCGTGCGCACGGTCGCCGTCACCGTGCAGTAAGCCCTCGCCCCACCGATCTGGCCGATCGGTGGGGCAGGCCTCTTCCCAAAGGACAACGCCATGAAAACGTCGACCGCCGCCCTGCTCTGCCTGCTTCTGCTCTGCAGCAGTGTGGGCGCGCGGGCTGATGATCTGATGGAGAACGACGACCTGGCCCCCGGCGCCGACCTCGGCGAGTGGCCAGCGCCGATTGGCCAGCAAGCGCTGATCGACCAGAACGGCCAGGCCAACGTCGCGCTGTTGCAACAGAACGGCCAGTCGCTGCTCGGTCGCATTGTCCAGTCGGGGAGCAATCAGGAAGCGTACATCCTGCAGCAAGGCAGCGACCTGATGGCCCTGATCACCCAGCAAGGTTCGGGCAACAACGCCGAGATCACGCAAAACGGCAGCCACAACCGCGCGCAGATTTCCCAGAACGGCAACAACAACGACGCCAGCATCGACCAGGCCGGCACGGGGCTTTCAAGCGCCGTGACCCAGTCGGGAAACGGCATGAGCGTCTCGGTCAAACAGTATCGCTAAAGCACTGCACCACTTGGAGGTTTCATCATGTTCAAACTGACGCCACTCACCGCCGCCATCCTGGTCATTGTCAGTGCCCAGGCGATGGCCGATGACAGCCTTTCCATCCAAAACCAGGACGGGACCGCCAACATCGCGGAAGTGAAACAGATTGTGGCCCCTTTCAGTACCGCCACCCAGCAGCAACTGGGCGAAGGTAACAACGCGGCCACCAAGCAAGACAACGCCACCGGCACCATTACCCAGGATCAGCTCGGTAATTACAACGCCGGCTACGCGGAGCAGTTGTTCGAAAACAACAGCACCATCAAACAGCAACAAGTCGGCAGCTTCAACACCAGCCATGCCAGCCAGTCGATCGGCTTGGGCGGCAACGAAGCGCTGCAACAACAGCAAGGCTCCGGCAACTTCTCGTTCATCTACCAGGAAGGCCAGGACGGCAATACCGCCACCACCGTGCAGCTCGGTGATAGCAACGAAGCCAACATCGAGCAACTCCAGTACGGTACCGCCAACAAGGCGACAGTCATCCAGTACGATACCGCCAACTCCGGCACCGTCGAACATGTCGGGCACGTGGCGGGGCAGATCAATATCTATCAGGCGGGCGAAGGCAACTATGCCTACGGTGACCAGAGCTTTGGTGACGGCGGCACCGTAACCATCAACCAGCTGGGCGATATGAACGGTACCGAAGTCTGGCAAGACTCCCAGCTTGCCAGCCACGCCACCATCGACCAGATCGGCCTGACCAACGAAACCATCGTTGACCAGAGCTTCGGCGAAAACAACAACGCGCAAGTGCTGCAAGTCGGCGACGCCAACGCAATCTACGCCGACCAATTCGACTCCGTCGGCTCGGTACTGGTGCTGTATCAACAGGGCATCGGTAACGTGCACTTCACCTACCAGAGCGGCGACAGCCATGTGCTCAACGCCACCTCGGTGGGTAACGACAACAAGGTCTACGCCAGCAACTGGAAAGGCCCGCAACTGGGCGGCCAATTCGGCAGCAACCAACGCGCCACCATCACCCAGAACGGCAACGCCAACGTGGCCAGCTTCACCCAGGACGGCGGCGGCCACATCATGACCACCAACCAGACCGGCACCGGCAACAAAACCACCGTCAGCCAGGCCGACACCTACAACGAGCTGTACTTCGACCAGAACGGCAGCGACAACATTCTGATTGCCTCGCAACGTGGCACCAACAACCTGGCGCAGGGCACCAGCACTAATATGGGTGCTGGTCCTGGCAACAGCACAGAGTTCGACCAGTCGGGTATGGGCAACCAGGCGTTTACTACACAGGATGGCAGTGATAACCATATCACTGTGAAACAGGCTGACAGCATGAACGTGGCGTATGTGACTCAGGGCGGGACGGGGAACATTGCCAGTATTGACCAGAGTGGGATGACGCAGATGGCGACTGTTCAGCAGTATGGGACGGGTAACCAGGCGACTGTGTTGCAGCAATAAATCGCGCTGTAGAAAAAACCGCGGCTCTTGGTGGAGGGTCGCGGTTTTTTTGTCTTGATGATTGCCGGAGCTGCCGAAGGTTCGTGCCGCGTTCGGACGATCTTTTGATCTCGATCTTGGGAACGAATCAACATCGCCAAAGATCGCAGCCTTCGGTAGCTCAGATCGTGACCGGACGCAGATACCGCGCACGACGCAGATCAAATGTGGGAGCGGG
>DQGF01000249.1:7615-7846 GCA_003525045.1 Pseudomonas sp.
TTGCTCGCGAAGAACGATAACGCAGTCCACCTGACGAACTTTTCGGTGTCGATGTCTGGGGCTACGACGAACATCATGCTGGGTTTGTGGGGGGATTGGGGGTGGGTTTTAACAAGGTGAATCTCCTGTAGAAAATGAACCACCATGACCTGTCGCTAAACAAGTAAGGGTGGCGGCTGTACGAAGGTTAGCGAACCGGGGTACAGGAGAACCCGGCAGACCCGAAGGTCT
>DQGF01000249.1:8167-8330 GCA_003525045.1 Pseudomonas sp.
CGACGCACAGCCGCCATGATCAATTTGCAGACATAAAAAACCTGCAATAAAGACTGGAGTGCTGTTGCTCCCTGTAACTGTTCGGATCGCTAAACCCGATCGCTGAATTTGCAGCGATCCGGCAACGATAGAGTCAGGGTCCAAGGCGCACAAGCCGGCGGAT
>DQGF01000249.1:8637-8768 GCA_003525045.1 Pseudomonas sp.
ACAAGCCGGCGGATTCTGGCGTAGTTGTAGGCAATGGCGCAAGGCGATGTAGCCCTCAAGTCAGTCCTACAGACAACTACATGCACCCATAAAAATCTGGTTGGCTGTCAGCCGCCTTCGCGAGCAGGCTC
>DQGF01000249.1:8932-9332 GCA_003525045.1 Pseudomonas sp.
CCGTAGGACAGGCCGCCGTAGTTATGGGTCGGCCCCACTAGACCGTCAAAATTGACTTCATAGGATTTCATCAGCGAGGCTCCACGAGAATCTGTTGTTATAGGCATCTGTAACTGTTCTTTGAGACCGAGTCGCTGCCTTCGCGAGCAGGCTCGCTCCCACATTTTGATCCGGGTGCATCTGCAAGATGCTTGGTTGGCTATCAGGCCGCCATCGCAGGCAAGCCAGCTCCCACAAGGGTTTCGGGTACATCTGCAGCATCAGGTCGGCTTTCAGGCCGCCTTCGCGAGCAAGCCCGCTCCCACAATTTGATCCGGGTGTATCTGCAAGAGCTTGGCCGGCCCGAAGGTAGCCAAGATTAAAAGATCGTCCGAACGCGGCCCGAGCCTTCGGCAGCTCC
>DQGF01000249.1:9370-9788 GCA_003525045.1 Pseudomonas sp.
AAGACCGAGTTGCGGCCTTCGCGGGCAAGCCTCGCTCCTACAGATCCCATCGAACGTGTAGGAGCGAGGCCTGCCCGCGAAAGCGGTCTTACGACATGCGCACACCTGGGGTCAGTGCGGCTGGCAAAGTCAGGCTCGGGGTTTCCAGCGAGGCCACCGGGTATGCGCAGTAATCCGCGGCATAGTAGGCGCTGGCGCGGTGGTTGCCCGAGGCGCCGACGCCGCCGAATGGCGCGCTGCTCGCGGCACCGGTCAGCTGCTTGTTCCAGTTGACGATGCCCGCGCGGCTTTCCAGCCAGAACTGCTGATAACGCGCTTCGGAATCCGACAGCAGACCGGCCGCCAGCCCGTAGTCGGTGTCGTTGGCCTGGCGAATCGCGTCGTCGTCGTCGGTGAACGTGCGCACGGTCAGCACCGG
>DQGF01000249.1:10014-10225 GCA_003525045.1 Pseudomonas sp.
ACAGCAGACCGGCCGCCAGCCCGAAGTCGGTGTCGTTGGCTTCAGCAATCGCTGCTTCAAAATCAGCGTAGCGGATCACTTGCAGCAACGGGCCGAACAGCTCTTCGTCAGGACGATCGGCCACCGCGGTGACGTCCAGAATACCCGGGGTCAGCAAAGCGGCCTGGGCCTGCGGCTGAGTCATTTCCAGCAGCGCCACAGCGCCGTTGGC
>DQGF01000249.1:10535-10921 GCA_003525045.1 Pseudomonas sp.
AACAGATGTTCTTGCGCATCCACCAGGGCTTTCGCCGCGCCAAGGGAAATCACCGAGCCCATGAACGGCGGCGGTTGCTGATCGAATGGGCCGACCTCAATCGTCGAGCTGACTTCCACCAGACGCGCCAGCAGCGAATCGCCCCAGGCACCTTGCGGTACCAGTAAGCGCCGGGCACAGGTGCAACGCTGACCGGCAGAAATGAACGCGGACTGAATGATGGTGTAAACAGCGGCGTCGAGATCAGCCACTTCATCGACCACCAGTGGGTTGTTACCGCCCATCTCCAGCGCGAGGATCTTGTCCGGGCGGCCGGCAAACTGCTGGTGCAGATGATTGCCGGTGCGGCTGGAACCGGTGAAGAACAAACCGTCGATGCCCGGATT
>DQGF01000249.1:11204-13494 GCA_003525045.1 Pseudomonas sp.
GGTGCGGCTGGAACCGGTGAAAAACAGGCCGTCGATGCCCGGATTCGCCGCCAGGGCGATCCCGGTTTCGCGCGCACCTTGCAACAGGTTCAACACGCCCGCCGGCAGGCCGGCTTCGATCCAGCACTTGACCGTCAGCTCGGCAACTTTCGGGGTCAGCTCGCTCGGCTTGAACAGCACGCTGTTACCGGCCAGCAGCGCCGGTACGATGTGACCATTGGGCAAGTGACCGGGGAAGTTATAAGGCCCGAACACCGCCACCACGCCGTGTGGCTTGTGGCGCAGTACGGCGGTGGCGTCGCCCAACGGGCCGCTCTTCTCGCCGGTACGTTCGCGATAACTCTGCACCGAGATCGCAATCTTGTTGATCATGCTGGTGACTTCGGTCGCCGCTTCCCACAGTGGTTTGCCGGTTTCCTCACCGATAGTGCGCGCCAGTTCATCCGCGTGATTTTTCAATGTGGCGGCAAACGCCTCCAGCACTGTGATGCGTTCTTCCAGGGTACGACGAGCCCAGCTCGGGAACGCCTGGCGCGCGGCTTGCACGGCCGATTCGACCTGAGCGGTGGTGGCGCCTGCGCCGGCCCACAGCACTTGCTGGGTCACCGGGTTCAGCGACTGGAAGGCTTCACCCTGACCGGCCAGCCATTCACCTGCGATGTATAGCGAATTCATTATTTCGACTCCCGAGCAGCGGACAACGGTACGGCGCGCACTTGATCGCCGGCGTTAAGTTGAAGACGTTTGGCGGTCAGTGGATCGACGACCAGAGTGCCGGCGGCAAAGCGTGCAGGAGCAGCAGTGATCCGGCAGTCTTCGCGCTTGCGGTTATGAATCAGGAAAGGCGTGGCGTCGTCACCCGGTGTGCCGATGGCCAGTACCAGCGCCTGGCTGTCGCGTACCGCACGGATCTTGCCGGTTTCGCACTCCACCGCAGGGCCCGCGTCGAAGATATCGACATAGCCTTGATAGCTGAAACCTTCGCTCTTGAGCATGGACAGTGCCGGCTCGGTGTCGGGGTGAACCTGGCCGATCACGTTGCGCGCATCTGGCGACAGGAAGCAGGTGTACAGCGGGAATTTCGGCATCAGTTCGGCGATGAACGCCTTGTTGCCCACCCCGGTCAGGTAATCGGCCTGGCTGAACTCCATCTTGAAGAAGTGTCGGCCCAGGCTTTCCCAGAACGGCGAACGCCCGGCTTGGTCGGACATGCCGCGCATCTCGGCGATGATCTTGTTGCCGAACAGCTGCGGGAACTCGGCAATGAACAGCAGCCGCGCCTTGGCCAGCATGCGACCGTTGAGGCCACTGCGAAAATCAGCGTGCAGGAACAGCGAGCACAGTTCGGAGTTGCCGGTCAGGTCGTTGGCCAGGAACAGCGTCGGAATTTCGCGATAGATATTCAGTTCCTGGGAAGCACTGACGGTCAGGCCGACCCGGAAGTTGTACCAGGGCTCACGCAGGCCAACAGCGCCAGCGATGGCGGAAATACCCACCACGCGGCCGTCGTCGTCTTCGAGTACGAACAGATAGTCCGCATCGCCCCGCCCGGCTTCGCCGCGAAAGGTCTTCTCGGCCCAGCCGACCCGATGGGCCAGACGTTCTTCGTTGGCCGGCAAAGTGGTCAGGCCGGTGCCGGTGCTGCGGGCCAGGGCGATCAGAGCGGGTAAATCGCTGCTGCGTACGGGACGAACGATCATGCTATCTCCTCAAACGGGCCGCTTGCGCCACCCGCGAAACTTCGCTGCTGTCTAAGCATTTTTTTCCAGGCGTGGCAGCAGGCGTTAAACCGCCACCAGGCGCACGCTGGCACCTTCACCGACACCCAGGGCTTCGGCCGCTTCCAGATCCAGGGTCACGGGTTTGCCCGGCGCGTAATCGAGCTCAAGCAACACGGCGCGGTAATCCTGCAACTGGGCGTTGGCCACCAGGTACTGACGACCGGCACCTTTGACCGGCTCACCGATTTTCACCGGCACCACACGGCTCTGGGCGATCGAGCGGATCCCCGAGACACGGGCATGCAAGGTCGGGCCGCCGTCGAAAATGTCGATGTAGTGATCAGTCTCGAAGCCTTCGCGCATCAGGATGTCGAAGGTGATCTGCGCCCGCGGGTGCACCTGGCCCATCGCTTCTTGCGCGGAGTCCGGCAGCAGCGGCACATAAATCGGATAATGCGGCATCAGCTCGGCCAGGAACGTCCGGCTCTTCAACCCGCACAAACGCTCGGCTTCGGCGTAATTGAGGTCGAAGAAGTTGCGACCGATAGCGTCCCAGAACGGCGAGTCGC
>DQGF01000249.1:13802-14086 GCA_003525045.1 Pseudomonas sp.
GCGTCCCAGAACGGCGAGTCGCCATTTTCGTCGCTGTAACCGACGATCTCGGTCACCACGGAATCGGCAAAGCGCTCCGGATGGCTGGCCACGAACAGCAAGCGCCCCCGGGAGTTGAGTTCCGACCAGGCCGAACCCACCAGTTCCGGCAACACGTAGAAACTGGTCAGCAAGCTGTTGCCGGTCAGGTCGTGGCACTGGGAGAGCACGTGGATCTTGTTATGAATCTTCAGCTCGCGGGAGGCGTGCACGAAGGTTTCATTACGGAAGCTGTAGAACGGCTC
>DQGF01000262.1:0-153 GCA_003525045.1 Pseudomonas sp.
TTCCAGGCCAGGGCGTGTTCACGGCCACCACTGCCAATGATCAAAACATTCATTTCAAAAACCTCGGATGACGCTAATTCTGTGGAGCAGCCTCAGCTGCCTGGCTAACGGTGCGCGGCATCCGCCATACACCGAACCTGTAGGAGCGAGGCT
>DQGF01000262.1:464-7366 GCA_003525045.1 Pseudomonas sp.
AGCGAGGCTTGCCCGCGAAGGCCTCACCTCGGTATTGCTGTTGCACCGCGGCGTCCCCTTCGCGGGCAAGCCTCGCTCCTACAGAAGCAAAGAGCAAAAATCAGTGACGGAAGTGGCGCATGCCGGTGAAGACCATGGCGATGCCAGCTTCGTCGGCCGCCGCAATCACTTCGTTATCACGCATCGAGCCGCCTGGCTGGATCACCGCAGTGATACCGACCTTGGCCGCGTTGTCGATGCCATCGCGGAACGGGAAGAATGCGTCGGATGCCATGACCGCACCCTGGACCTGCAAACCAGCATGCTCAGCCTTGATCGCAGCAATGCGCGCGGAGTTCACGCGGCTCATCTGGCCCGCGCCGACACCGATGGTCTGGCGGTTCTTGGCGTAGACGATGGCGTTGGACTTGACGTACTTGGCGACTTTCCAAGCGAAGATCAGGTCGTGGATCTCTTGCTCGGTCGGGGCGCGCTTGGTCACGACTTTCAGGTCGTCGGCGCCGATCATGCCGATGTCGCGGCTCTGCACCAGCAGGCCACCGTTGACGCGTTTGTAGTCCCAGGCTGCAGCGCGGTCAGCCGACCACTCGCCGCAGGCCAGCAGGCGTACGTTGGCTTTTGCCGCCACGATGGCGCGAGCTTCTTCGCTGACGCTTGGGGCAATGATCACTTCAACGAACTGACGTTCGACGATGGCCTTGGCGGTTTCAGCATCCAGCTCGCGGTTGAAGGCGATGATGCCGCCGAACGCGGATTCGGTGTCGGTGGCGTAGGCCAGTTCGTAGGCCTGACGGATACCACCTTCAGCGTCCGGGCTCACGGCGACGCCGCACGGGTTGGCGTGCTTGACGATCACACAGGCCGGTTTGACGAAGCTCTTCACGCATTCCAGCGCGGCGTCGGTGTCGGCCACGTTGTTGTACGACAGCTCCTTGCCTTGCAGTTGGGTCGCGGTGGCGATACCCACTTCGGCAGGCTTGGCTTCAACGTAGAACGCCGCGCTCTGGTGCGGGTTCTCGCCGTAGCGCATTTCCTGAGCCTTGACGAACTGGCTGTTGAAGGTGCGCGGGAACTCGCTGCGACCTTCGGTGCTGAGCGTCTCAGCCGCCTGGTTCACGGTGCCCATATAGTTGGCGATCATGCCGTCATAGGCCGCGGTGTGTTCGAAGGCCTTGAGCATCAGGTCGAAACGCTGAGCGTAGGTCAGGCCGCCGGCCTTGAGGCTTTCCAGGACGTTGGCGTAGTCGCTGGCATTGACCACGATGGCCACGTCTTTATGGTTCTTGGCTGCCGAACGGACCATGGTCGGGCCGCCGATGTCGATGTTCTCGATGGCGGTCGGCAGGTCACAGCCTGGCTTGTTGATGGTGGCTTCGAACGGGTACAGGTTGACGGCTACCAGGTCGATCGGCTTGATACCGTGCTCGTTCATGATGGCGTCGTCGATACCGCGACGACCGAGGATCCCGCCGTGGATTTTCGGGTGCAGGGTTTTCACCCGCCCGTCCATCATTTCTGCGAAACCGGTGTAATCCGCGACTTCCACTGCGGCAACGCCGTTGTCACGCAGCAGCTTGAACGTTCCGCCGGTGGAGAGGATCTCGACGCCCAGGGCTTCAAGCTCTTTGGCGAATTCGAGGATCCCGGTCTTGTCGGAAACGCTGATCAAGGCGCGGCGGATCGGCAGGCGGGTAGTCTGGTCGGTCATTTCAATTTCCATCAAAAGCAAAGGAGTCAGCAAAAAAGGCGACCGTTTTTACGCGGGCGCCTTTCTGGTTTGATTGAATGCTTACAGCAAATCGTACTGCTTGAGTTTCTTGCGCAGGGTGCCTCGGTTCAGTCCGAGCAGCTCGCTGGCCTTGGTCTGGTTGCCCTTGACGTAGTTCATCACGCACTCGAGCAGGGGAGCCTCGACTTCGGAAAGCACCAGGTTGTACACATCCGTGACGGCAGCGCCCTCAAGGTGGGCGAAATAATTGTGCAGCGCCTTCTCGACACTCCCGCGAAGGGTCTGACCTTCTTCGCTCGGCGTATTGAGGTGCTGTTTCAAATTCACGTTGTCGCTCACGGGTGTTGTTCCACTCACTAAAGTCTCGGTCATCATCGTCATGCGGCCACCTCGTCTCCGTCCCCTGTCAGGCTCTTGTTACGTCCGGCGAAGTAGCCCTGAACGTTGGCGCATTGTGCTTCCGTATCTTCCAAACGATTGAAGTGGGCGCGAAATTCCCTGGCGCCCGGCAAGGTTGCGAGATACCAGCCCACATGCTTTCGAGCGATGCGTACGCCCATGACGTCTCCGTAGAAAACGTGCAGCGCAGCCAGATGCTCAAGCAGAATGCGTTCCACCTCGATCAGGTCCAGTGCCGGGAGCTTCTCGCCGGTACGCAGAAAATGATCGATCTCACGAAAAATCCATGGCCGCCCCTGGGCAGCCCGGCCTACCAGCAGGCCATCGGCACCGGTCGCGTCGAGCACGTACCGGGCCTTCTCGGGTGAATCTATATCGCCGTTGGCGAAGACCGGAATCGACACCGCCTGCTTGATCGCGGCAATGGTGTCGTACTCGGCTTCGCCGGTGTACAGATCGGCACGGGTGCGGCCATGGACCGCCAACGCCGTAATGCCTGCCTGCTCGGCGATCTTCGCCACTGTCAGGCCGTTCTTGTTGTCCCGGTCCCAGCCAGTGCGGATCTTCAGGGTGACCGGCACATCAACCGCAGCCACCACGGCCTGCAGGATTTCGGTCACCAGTGCTTCATCCTTCAACAGTGCGGAACCGGCGGCCTTGTTGCAGACCTTCTTCGCCGGGCAACCCATGTTGATATCAATAATCTGTGCGCCCAGCTCGACGTTGGCCCGGGCCGCATTCGCCAGCATCTGTGCATCACCCCCGGCGATCTGTACCGAGCGGGGCTCGGGATCACCTTCGTGGATCATGCGCATCCGCGATTTGCGGGTGTGCCACAAGCTCATGTCGCTGGTGACCATTTCCGAGACTACTAGCCCCGCGCCCAGCCGCTTGCACAGCTGACGAAAGGGCTGGTCGGTGACTCCCGCCATCGGGGCAAGGATCAAGCCGTTGTGTAATGTGTATGGACCGATGCGTACCACCGACATAGGACTTCCCTGCTGTGGGGACGGATCATTAGAGTTCGAAAAAGGGTTGGCATGATACCCGCTCTCGATGACTGGATAAAGGCTGAATTGAACAAAATCTGAACAGTAATTTTGTTATCGCCAGCGGTTTGGTACGAGCGGTCAAAGTCAGAAATATGCCGTCAAAGCCGTAACACTGAACCGTTTCACTCGGGAGAATGGAAGCTCAGGCTGTAATTCACTGCTTTGGAGCCTGGATCGAGAATATCCAGTGCGATGTGGATCGGCGTTTGCGGAGGCATTTCCAAAAGGCCTTCGAGATCGCCGTTGAGGTATTCGCCTGGCTTGAAGCGACGGCTGGCGATCAGATGACCGTTGAGGTCGGCAAAACGCAGCTCCAGCAGCGGAAAGGGTTGGGAGAAGGGCGCGCGGTTGTAGATGATCGCGTCGACCACCAGTGCACCGCTGAAATCCGGATGGCTGCGCACCACCAGGTTGCTGCTTTTGATTTTCGCGATGTCGACTTTCGATGGCACCGTACAGCCAATATGCGGGCACAGTTGCTGGAACCACGGGCGGTACTGGTCCTGACGCGCCAGTTCGTCGAAGGTGTAAGCAATGTGCTGACCGGCGAGGGCGGCGACACCGAGCAGGATCAGCAGCAGCCAGAAAAACCGTCTGCCCCAGGGTGATCGGCGTTTTTGCCAGTCAAGTTGCAGCGGATCGTCGGTCAGGTCCTGCAGGATTTCGGCGCGTACCGCCGGTTCACTGCGTTCGCGTCGCTTGCGCAGGGGGGCGATCGAGGGCGGATCGTCATCGATCTCCTCGGTGGCCGACAGGCGTTCTTGATGGGTCGGAACATCAAGTGGATCGTTCAGGCGCAGCTTCGGCGGCTCTTCGTCGTCAAGGTCTACGGGTTCCAGGGACAGCGAAGGTTCGGTGCGCGAGAGGATGCCCGTCTCGATCATCGGTTCTGGCATGACACTGATTTCGGTCGCTTGCGCACGATCGGCGGCCGATTCGCTGAACAAGCTGTCTGACCACGGATCTTCGTTGTGCTCGGCGGTATCCCGGCGAGCGCTCAGGCTGTCTTTGCGGTGCCGGACAAATTCTGTGGTCGGCTGAATTTCCCGCTGTTCGAGCCGGGCGAGTTCTTCATCCAGGTCGAGGCTGTCCAGATCGAGCTCGGCGGCGCTCCATTGTTTCTGGCTGAGAGCTCGCGGCTGCGGTGTCTCGACGATGGCCGGGGCAGCCGCCGTGACCGCTTTTTTGCCGGCCCCTTGCTCGAGCAACTGCTTGGCGGCGTTGAACACCTGCAAGCACGAGCCGCAACGAACCACTCCGCGGGCCACGCTCAATTGAGAATGGCTGACACGGAAGCTGGTTTGGCAATGCGGGCACTGAGTGACGAAGCTGTCGGTCATGCGGCGATCCGGTTTATGCAGAAGCCCATTCTAGCGCCGACGGCCAGTGATGCGCACCCAGCCATCGCGATTGGCGATCGGGTCCAGATCGAAGTCCCGGGCATAGGCCGTGGCGACCTCATCACCTTGTTCGGCAAGGATGCCCGACAGGGCCAGACGACCACCTGGCTTGACCAGGCTGGACAGTTGCGGCGCCAGGGAAACCAGGGGGCCGGCGAGGATGTTGGCGACCAGGACGTCGGCCTTCACCTGTGGCAAGTCTTCCGGGAGATACAGCGGGAAACATTCTGCAGCAATATTGTTGCGTCCGGCATTGTCGCGGGACGCTTCCAGCGCCTGTACATCGATGTCGGTGCCCACGGCTTCGTGGGCACCCAGCAACAGGGCTGCGATCGCCAGGATCCCCGAGCCACAGCCGAAGTCCAGTACGTTGCAACCTTTCAGGTCCTGACCATCCAGCCATTCCAGGCACAGCGCGGTGGTCGGGTGAGTACCGGTGCCGAACGCCAGGCCTGGATCCAGCAACAGATTCACCGCGTCGGGTTCAGGTGCGGTGTGCCAGCTCGGCACGATCCACAGGCGCTGGCCGAAACGCATCGGCTGGAAACCGTCCATCCAGCTGCGTTCCCAGTCCTGGTCTTCGATGACTTCGCTGTGATGCTCGGGCAACGGGCTGCCGGTGAGCAGCTCAAGGTGGGCCAGCACGCTGGCGGCTTCGGTGCCGCCTTCGAACAGGGCCAGCAGGTGCGTGTGCGCCCACAATGGCGTGGTGTTGAGTTCCGGCTCGAAGATCGGCTGATCTTCGGCGTCCATGAAGGTTACCGATACGGCGCCGACTTCGAGGAACGCGTCTTCGTAGGTTTCGGCTTGTTCTGGGCTGATGGCGAGACGGACTTGCAGCCAAGGCATGGCGGGCACCTTTGAAAAATATTGATTGCAGCCTGGCGGGCTGCGAGAAGCGCGAGTTTACGCGAGCGCGCGGTAGAAGACGACCAGACCGATGCAGGCTCTTCGTAGGAGCGAGGCTTGCCCGCGACGAACGATAACGCGGACCACCTGACGGAACACAAGCGCCATAAGGCACTTGCCATAGCCCTGACGTTAACGTAAAGATTGCGCCAGGGCGCTGAACTTGAAAAGCGCAAAGCGGACCGATCCGGAGCGCTTGATGACGCTAATAAAAACAACGACTCCCAAGCTGCACCGCGAAGCCCGGTTGGCCCGGGAAAAACTTCATCTCGAGGGCGAAGTCCCGGATGGCGTGTTGCGGGCGGAAATCGATGCGTCGTGGCGACGCAGCCTCAGCCATGGCGTGCATTTCAATGCCAAGCACGAACTGGCGCTGGAATCGAGCGCAAGTCTCGACGTGCTGCTGGCAAGCAATCGACTGCTGATCGACGCGGCATTGCCGGCGATCGATTACCTGGCCGAACGCCAGGGCAAAGAAGGGCTGATCATCCTCGCCAATGCCGACGCCACCATCCTCGCCGTCGAAGGCCGCGCCGATCGCCTCAAAGGCAGCGGCCTGCAAGACATCACCCTCGGTGCCTGCTGGAGCGAAGCCGCTCGCGGCACCAATGCGCTGGGTACCGCGCTGGTGGAAGCCCGGCCAACGCTGATCGATTGCGGCGAGCATTACCTCGATCGTTTAACCGATTTCTCCTGCACCTCAGTACCGATTTATTGCCCGCAGGGCGACATCCTCGGCGTCCTCGACCTGACCCGCGAAGGCCCGCTGGGCCGCGTCCACGACAGCACCGCGTTGCTGGCCATGGCCGTCAGCCAGATCGAAAGCCGGGTGTTCAACGCCAGCTATCCGGACGAGATCGTCCTGGCGTTCCACAGCCGTCGGCAATACCTCGAATCCCCTTGGCAAGGCCTGTTGGCGGTGAGCCTGGGCGGGCAAATTCTCGCGGTCAGTGCCCAGGCCTGCCAGTTGCTGCGTGCCGAGCGCTCGGCGTTGGTCGGTCGACGTTGCGAAGAGTTTCTCGGCGTCGATGGCCTGCAACTGTTATCGCGTCTGCATCAGGGCGGTGTCGGCAGCCTGCAGACCGCCAAAGGCGAGTTTTTCTACAGAGCCCTGCGTGCGCCGCAACGCTCGATCAATGTCAGCAGTCCACCGCGCAGTGTTGCCAAGACCGTCAAGCCACCACCGGATCTGGAAACCCTGGCTGGCAACAATGTCCGATATGCCCGGGCCTTGCGCATGGCCCGCCAGGGGCTGGCCAATGAACTGCCGGTGTTGCTGCTCGGTGAAACCGGTACCGGCAAGGAAGTCATCGCCCGCGCTCTGCATATAGCCGGAGCCCGTCGCGACAAACCCTTTGTCGCGGTGAACTGCGCGGCGATCCCCGAAGGCCTGATCGAGTCGGAACTGTTCGG
>DQGF01000064.1:0-8743 GCA_003525045.1 Pseudomonas sp.
GGGCTTGCTCGCGAAGGCGTCAGTACAAGCGACGATAATACTGAAGGCTAAATCAACCCCGCCTCATCATCATCGACCAAATGACTCAACCCACCCAATGCCTCTCGGGCCTGGGACCGGTCCATGAGCTTGGCTTGGGCGGCGGCCGGCAGGTCGGTCACGCGGATCACCCCTTTGCTGGTCAATACCTGGATCAAGTCGTCGAGTACCCGGATCATGTCCAGGTCGCTCTGCTTGAGCTGTTTGAGGCTGATGGCCATGACCTCGCTGGCGAACCAGTCCTGCAGATCGGGGTGGTCGGCCGGCAGTGTTTCGGTGGCCTCGGCGTAAGCCTGGGCTTCCACGCACATCAGTCGGCCTTCTGCATTGCGTTGCACATAGAACATGGCGCATCCCTCGAGATTCGAATCCATGACAGCCAAGAGCAGCATAGGCCAATCACTGGCTGTGCATGGCGTGATCGAAAGGGTCAGCGCATGTCCGCGTACGGGGACACCGGCTCGATTGGCATCGGCAAGTTGCCTTGCCATTCATCGAAGGTATACCGCAAGTACAGCAAGGCGCGGCTGGGGGCATAGCCTTCGCTGTGCTGGTAGGTGATGCCCGAGCCCAACACCAGATGATCGGACAACCTGCGCTCGATGAGGGCTTGCAGGCGGATACCGACACCATTGCTGCTGCTGGCCTCCTTGGTCAGGCTGGCGTTGCTGTCAGTCGCGAAATCGGCGTCGTGGAGCCGGTTCAGCAAACTGTCGACTGGCTCGTGTGGATAAAGATCGCTGGCGCTGGTTTTCGAATAGGACCAACCGATAGAGCTTTCCAGCGTTGCCGACCAGTTGGCATTACGCCAGGCATAGTTCAACGGCACCCCGATTGAATAATACTGCTGCGGGCTGTAGTAGCCGCCTTGTCCCAGCGTGTACTCACTCAGGTCCTTGTCATAACCCCAGTACATCAGGGTCAGGCCGGTACGCATGCGTTCATCGGCCGTGTCAATGAGCCGGTAGTAATAGCCGCCCATGGCTGAAAGACGCTGGTTGTCGTCGACGTTTCTGCCACGCAGCCAGTGTGCGCCCAGGCTGGCCCAGACCCCATCAACCCCGCCTTCGTCATGGCTGAGGCTCAAGGTCAGGCCATTGCTGGTGACGCCTCCCCAGCGAGTGCCGGTCATTGGATCGACGGCGCCGGCATAGGACACCACTGAGTTGCTCATCGGCCGGCGCGAAGCGGTCAGGGTCCAGCCGACGCTTTGCCAATCACTGCTGTAACTGACGCCACCCAGCCAGTTGCCGATTTCGAAGCCTTGCGGGCTGTGACCAAGATCGACGGCCCATCGAGCGTTCTTCCAGCCGACCGCAAGGCCAGGGCCGCTGGTGCTTTGCGACGTACTGGCACAACCATTGGTGACCAGCGCACAGGTACCGAACGCCTCTTGGTGCCGGCCTTTGCCATTGGTATCGAAGCGACTCGCTTGCAGATCGACCTGTTCGGCCTGGACAAAGCCTTGGCCTTCGGCAAACGGCATATCGATGCGCAAAATCGTGGTTTGCGTGGTGAGGTCGGAAATACCCGGGGCAGTGTTATCAGTGCGCCAGGCAAAATCGTGATAGAGATTCACGGTCGGATTTTGCTGTTGGTACAGCTCATCGACATCTGCGCGCAGGCTGCGCAGCATCCAGTCATCACTGTCGTTGGCGCGGCTGGCTTCGGTCATCGCGACGTTGTCGCGCGGGGTGGACTGTGCTGATGGGGTCAAGCCCGCGGCCGCCATGCTGCGGGCATAGTTATCCAAGGCCTGTTGTGGATGGTCCTTGGCCATCAGCCGTGCGGCGTCGCGGTAGATTAGCGGATCGGTCTGCGGCGTTTGCAGCAGCTGGGCGTACAGGACGTTGGCCTTGCCCGGCTCACCGACCGAGGCCCAGGCATTGGCCACGCGCCGTTGCCAGCCGGGCGTCGGCGCGCCGGGGGGCTTGAGGTTGCCCAGCGCCTCACGGGCTTGAGGTTGGCGGGCGGTAGCGATCCAGGTCTCGATCAGCCCCAGTTGCGCGTCGGGGTCCTGAGGTTGTTGCTTGAGCACCTGGCGGTAGTAATGTTGCGCCTGTGGGTAGTCTTCGCGCTGGAAAGCCCAATCGGCCAACGTCGACAGGTCATCGACGGTTGGCTTGCGAAGCAGCAAGGCAATGGCTTCGGGCTCGTGGCCGGTATCGCGCAATCGCTGCGCCTGCGCCAGTAACTGTCGACGTTCGATCCGGGCGGCCAGGTCGCGCATGTTGTCGCTCCAGCCGGCCTTGGGGATGTGCCCCAGGCTGGCGAGCACCTCACTGTCGCGATTTTCGGTGGCCAGGTACAAGCCGTGGGCGTAGCGGGCTTCGGGGTTTTGGCCCTGACGCAACAATAGCTGGCGGAACGCATCGTCGGCTTCGGCCGGTTTGCCCACGGCCAGCTCGGCCCCAGCCAGGCGGTAAGCCAGCCATGGATTGTCCGGGTCGAGTTCGCGCATCTGTTTGAGCAACGGCACCAGTTGCGCCCAGTCCGAGCGCTCTGTCGCCGCGTCAGCCTTCAGGCTCAGGCGTTCAAGTTGAATGCTCTGACGCAGGCCGGTGAATTCGGCTTGATTGCCGGTGGGCAGCGTATCGAGAAAAGCTTCGACCTTCTCGCTGGACTGGGCTCGGTACAGACGAAGCAGCCTTCGCACTGCGCTGGCGTTGTCCGGCTCCAGCTTGCGTACCTTCAGCAGCAGCGCTTCGGCGGCGATAGCGTCCGACTCGGCGATGGCGACGTCACTCAGGCCAATCAATGCGTCGGTATTGTCAGGGTCGAGCGTGCGGGCTTGCGTAAACGCCACACGTGCCGCCGGCAAGTTTTTCGCTTCCAGCGCCAGGTTACCTTTTTGCAGCACCATCCAGAGGCGAGAAGCCTCCTGCAGGTCCCGCCATTTAGTGATGTAAAAGGTGTCTTTCTCAAGGCTCAGCGCGCGGCTGACGGCCTCGTTGGCGGCCGCGTATTTGCTTTGGCGCATAAGCGAAACGCCCAAGGCACCGTGCAGGCTCGGGTCTTGGGGGTAGGCCTTGAGTGAACGACGCAACAGGGCTTCAGCGGCGACTGGATCGGCATCGTTTGCAAGCAGGACCTTGGCCTTGCTGCCGGCTTGCCAGGCGGGGTCGGCAAGCAGCCGACGCTGTTCGGCCAACTGCCTGGCTGCTTCTTTGGCTAATTGAGAGTAGGGGTAATAGCCCGTGAATGCCTGCCAGGCCTTGGCCGTTTCGGGGCTGACCGGCAGCTTGACCAAGTAGTTGTATTCACTGTCGGCCGCACTGGCGCTTGCCAGCGGATCGGCAGCCAATTGGTGCAACACCGCCAGGGCTTCATCATCTCGATCCTCGGCGAACAACAACCCGACCAGCATCTGTCGCAGGCTGGCGCTACCCGGGTAGTTGTTGTCCAGGCTGCGCGCCGCAGCGATAGCCGGCTGCCGCTGCCCGGGCAGACGGCTGCGGATACTCCAGTACTCCACGGCTGAGGCAAGGTCGGGAGGCTCATCGCCGAACAGCTGCTCGTACGCTGCGGTGGCTTCGTCGAAGCGCCCGGCCGCTGCCAGCAAGCGAGCCTGCTGCAAATCCCTGACACCGCTGGCGCTCTGCAGTTTGACCAGCGCCAGGCCTTGGCGCAGCGCAGGTGAGCCAGGGGCCTGCTGACGCAGGCGGGTCATCAATTGTTCGATCCATTGCGCGTTCAGGGCCGGGTCCTGCCGGGCAGGATCGGCGCGCAAAGCCTGGCGGATCTTGCCGACCAGCACTTGCGGGTGGTTGGGAGCGATCAGTTCCAGGCGCGCCAGGGAGTCATTGATAAGCTCCTCACGGAACAATGCCTCGCCGACACGCATCTGCTGCAGTAACCATTGTTGCTGCGCCTGTTGCGTGTCCGGGGCTTGTGCCGCCAGTGCCGACGAACACAGGTAAAGGCTGGACAGGAGCGCGCCGCAAGCCAGAAGTGATCTCAGTGTGGAAGTTTTCGCCGCCGTTTTTCGCAGGACTAGCCTTTGCATGAACCCTTCCAATTTGGCACCAGCCGTCCGTCTTTATCGAATCGGTAACGTTGTTCGTCCCAGCCTTGGCCGAACATCAGCAGCGACTGGTTGTAATAGGCGTCTGCCAGCGGAGGGGTCTGTTGCACACGTTCTCGCTGAACGACAGCCGCTGCGTTGGCGCCACTGGCGGACAGCAGTGGCAGCATTGCCGCGGAAAAACCGACAGGCCCGGTTCCGGTGGCGATGCCGCTGACACTGTCCACATGCTCGGGCACATAGCCCAATCGGGTGGTCGCCTCGAGCATCGGTTTGAAATGCGCCAACAGTTGCGTGCGGTGGGGAGCGTCCTTGGCCAACATGCCGAGCCACAGGTACACACGGATGGCGTCATAGCTGCCATCCGGGCCCTTGGCATCCGGGCCCCAGCGCTGGTCGGCCTGCCACAACAGCCAATCGGGCGCGAAGCCTTTGGGCGAGGTTTCAGTCAACATGCGCCTTGTGTTGTCGGCCAGCTCTGCCCAGACCGGCGCCTCACTGGAAAACCGCGCGAGCAGTTGCAGTGGCAGGTAGCTTGGATTCAAGCGCACACCCTCGGCGGACTGGAAGCCTACATCGCCCGGCAGCAACATCAGCCCCATGCCAGGGAGCTTATGCAGAGTTTGCGCCGCGCTGCGCCAGAGCAGATTGCGACCTTGAGTTTCAAGCTCCGGGCGTTGCCACAGTCGCGCGGCTTCCAGCAGGCTGTAGGCGATCCACAAATCAGCGTCGCTGGCATTGTTGCTGTCCAGCCCCTGCCACTGTCCGTTCTGGGACTTGCCCCATTTCCAGGCCGGCAGATGACTGTTCAAGTCACCTGCGGACAGGTTGTTGCGGGTCCAGGCCAGTAGCCGCTCGAACGACTTGCGGTCGTTGGCGACCAGGGCGAAAAACAGCCCGTAGCTCTGGCCTTCCGAGGTGCTGATGCGCTGCTCGGAAGACCCGTCGATGACGCGCCCGTCCTCGCTGATCATCGCCTGTTTATAGCGTTCCCAGGCTGGCCACGGACAATTGCTCGCCGCCGCCGAGTGCGCTGGCTGCAGCGCAAATGCAACAGCCAGCGCCAGGCCCGGCAATCCGCCAAGCGTTGCGCGTTTACTCTTCATAAGCCAGACGACGACGCGCCGCCCACTGCAGGATTCGCCAAATCAGGAAAGCAGTCAGCAATACGCCGGTTGCGGCCATGAAGGCCAGCAGGATCGGGTGGTCCGACAGCTTGAACCAGAGCATCAACCACCACGGCAGATGGCCGACGTAGTACGGCTCACCCACCATTTGGCTGCTCACACCACTGCTGCGGATCAGCACCACGGAACCGGCTACGGCGTCCATCTTGCCGCTGTCGGCCAGGGTCTCGCGCAACAACTGGTAGTCGGTGTCCTGGGTGGCCAGCAGCGCAACGATGCTGCGCTGCTCATGGAACGGTGACTTCATCCCAACCATGGCCGCGATCGGGCCTTTGGCGGACACCTCGACCCGGTTGGCGGCCAGGTTGCGCTCGTCGCCGTACTGCCATTGCTGCGCTGCAGTGCGGCCGGGCTGAGTATTGCTGGCCTGCAGCAACCAATCGCGGGAACGGTCGAGCAGCAGGTTCAAGTCACGGCTGTCACGCACGTCCGGGGCCAGTGTGCCGAGTACCAGCAGGTCGGCATCGAGCTTGGCAGCATCGCTCCAGTTATCACTGACATGCAGACCGAAGGCCGGCAGGCCGGAGCGTGCGGAAATACCCGCCACCGCCTCCAGGTAAGTACTCAGCTGAATGGCCGACGGTTGTGGGGACAGCAAGACCATGGTTTCCGACAGGTCGGCCATGCGGCTGTAAGGGAATCCACTGCGGGCGAAGGTCTTGAGGTCGGGCATCGCAATGTAGTGGTGATAACCGGACATATCGATGCTGGACTGATCGTCGATCACGGCCTGGGTATCGACCGGCAGCGAGCTCTGGCAGCGGTCGCGCTGAGAACTGCTGGCGGTGCTGGCAAAGCTGAAGTTGAAGCTGAGGGTGTTGCGGTCACCAATTTTCAGGGCCGGCACCGACAGGCGCTCGCTGGTGTTCGCCGACTCGCTGGAGAGTACGGCCAGGCGCAGTTCATCCAGTCGGCTGTTGCTGTTGCCCGGCAGTGGCAGGCTGGTGATGAATTGGTTGTTCAGGCTGATGTTCAGCCGTGAGCCGTCATTGGTCGCTGCCGGCGGTGTGTAGCGGTACTTGGTCTGCAGCGGGATACCCTGGTTACGCCAGACAAACAGGTCCGGCGGCAGGTTGATGTCGAGGTTGATCGGCAGCGGCTGTACGCCGCTGACGCGCAACTGCTCGGGGTATTTGACCAGCTCGGCGAAGCGCACCGGGCGATCGGTGCGCATCCAGTTCGGAGCGTCGTAAGGTTTGCGCGGCAGAAGCTGCTGGACCTTGTCGATAGTCACGCGTGAGCCGCGAAACAGGTCGCCACCCAGGGCCAATGCCTTCACCGCGGTAATCAGGTCGGCCTCGTCGCGGCCCATGACCAACAGCACTTTGCTGTAGCTGTTGGCGGGGTTGTCGATGATCTGCACCACCGGTGCATCCACGGCCGGAAATGTCTTCAGGTCGGCGAGAAAGGCTGGGCGATGATCGTTGGTGGCGAAGACGATCGAAGGCAGAGCCTGGTCATTGGCCGTGGCGCCGGGCAAGTGATCGAACGCTACCGGGAATCGGGTCCCGCGCCAGCCGGCCTGGCTGCCGAAATACGACGCGAGGATACCGGCCGCGCGCTGCTCCTCCAGGGTCGGGTTCGCGGCGAATACCATGTTCAACACCGGGCTCTGGTAGTCGCGTGCGTCGAAGAATGGCAGCGGGAACCAGGCCAGATCATTCTCCGCGCTGAGCGCCTGCTCGGTGACCGAAATATGGCTGACGCGACTGACGTTGACCCACAAGGCGCTGTTCGACGGTTCTTCACAGATGTCGGTGTAGTGACCGACAAACTCCAGCCGTACACGGTTGAAGTCACTGATCAGGCGAGGGTCGAGCGCCACCTGTCGAGTGACCTTTTTACCCAGCTGGTCTTTTTCGATCGGCAGCACATTCATCAACACATCGTTGAGGTAGATACGCAGGTGCGACAAGGTCGGGATCAGTGCGGGCGATGGGGTGTATTCCAGTTGCAGTTTCGCATCGCTGGCGATGCGGTCGCGGCGCATGGTGAATTCGATTTGATCGGTGTTGTTCGTGCCCAGCAACAGGCTGTCAGCCGGGCGCCCCAGCTGCGCGAAACTGCGCTGTACATCCCAGCTTGGCATTACCGATGTGGCCGCAGCGGGCTCCAGCACGGGGGCCGCAGCCGCGGGTAACTGAACCTTCAGGGGCTGCGCCTCAGCACAGCCAACGGCCAGCAACACCAGGCCTGCCAACAAGGATTTTTGCAAATAGCGGCTCATGATGCGCTCACCGGACGAGAAGAAAGAGAAGAGGCAGCCTTCGGAAAGCGCGGTACATAGCTGATCACCCATGCGCCCAGGCGCACGAATGGAGAGGCCAGCTTGCGGGTCCATGCAGGCAGGTATTCGTAGAGGCGGTAGTAGCCCATGGTGCCCAGCTTGAGCACATCGATGAAGCTGCGCAGCGGCCGGTCCTGGATGAAGTCTTCATTCCAGTTCAACCAGGCATCGGCACGGGCAAAGGTGCACTGTACGTAATCGATTTTTTGATCGGCGGGCAGGTCCTGCAGGCTCACACCGACAAAGTTCTTGTGGCTGCGGCTGACAAAGCACGGGAACAGAAACTCCCGTTGGCCGCGCTGCATCAGCAGCGACACGCGGCTGCCGACCGGCAGCGACAACGGTACTTCCAGTTCGATACCCGCCCCGCCGTCGGAGTAGTCCACCAGCATGCCGGGATAGAAATGGCCGTTCTCCAGCCGAATGGCAACCGGAAGACGCGCCTGGACCCGGTGCGTTTCCCGGACCTGGCGAACTTCTGCAGCGATGGCCACCGCGGCGCCGACAATCAGCAGGTTGTAGATCACCCACAGGCTGCTCACCAGGGTAGTGCCGATCTCGTTGGCCGGGCCGTAGATCAGGCGCCATACCGCAAAACCCAGGCCCACGATGTTGATCAGTGCGAGCACCAGATAAGGCTGCGCGATGCGCCAGTCGAACTGGTTCTCGGTCATCAGGCCGCCTTTGGCGGTGACGTTGAACTTGCCTTTTTTGGGGTTGAACAAGGCGACGGTGGTCGGGCGCGCGATGTACCAGGCCAATACCGTTTCATAGACTTCGCCCCAGAACGTCAGGCGATGTTCGCCCTGCATGCGCGAGTTGGTCAGGCTGGCATGCAGCATGTGTGGAATCACATACAGGACGATCATCATCGCCGGGGCGTAAATGATGTAGGCATGCAGCAACAAAAATGCCAGAGGCGCCGTGAGGAACACCAGGCGCGGCAAGCCTGCCAGGAAGTGCATCATCGCGTTGGCGTAGCAGATCCGTTGGAAGATCGTCAGGCCCTTGCCCAGCAACGGGTTGTCGGTACGGAAAATCTGCGCCATACCGCGCGCCCAGCGAATTCTCTGGCCAATATGCGCGGACAGGCTTTCGGTCGCGAGCCCGGCGGCCTGTGGGATGCGCACATAGGCCGAGTTCCAGCCGCGACGGTGCAGGCGCAGAGCGGTGTGGGCATCTTCAGTCACTGTCTCGACGGCAAAC
>DQGF01000064.1:9031-18731 GCA_003525045.1 Pseudomonas sp.
TGTGGGCATCTTCAGTCACGGTCTCGACGGCAAAGCCGCCGATGTCGTCTATCGCCGAGCGGCGCAATACCGCGCAGGAGCCGCAGAAAAACGCGGCGTTCCACATGTCGTTGCCGTCCTGCACCAGGCCGTAGAACAACTCGCCCTCGTTCGGCCGCTGGCGGAAGGTGCCGAGGTTGCGCTCGAACGGGTCCGGCGACAGGAAGTGGTGGGGCGTCTGCACCAGTGCAAGTTTTGGATCGCGCAGGAACCAGCCGACGGTCAGCTGCAGGAAGGAGCGGACCGGCACATGGTCGCAGTCGAAAATGGCCACAAGTTCGCCGTCGAGCTTGAGCAACGCCTGGTTCAGGTTGCCGGCCTTGGCGTGCTTGTTGTCCGAACGCGTGATGTAGTTCACCCCGGCCTCGGCGGCGAACAGGCGAAACTCCTCGCGCTTGCCGTCGTCGAGAATCGAAATTCGCAACTTGTCATGGGGCCAGTCGATACCCAACGCTGCGTACACGGTGCCACGCACAATCGACAAGTCTTCGTTGTAGGTCGGGATCAACAGATCGACCGTTGGCCACAGGCGGGTATCGGCGGGCAATTGCGCCGGGATGCGCTGCAAGGGCCAGCAGGTCTGGATATACCCCAGTAGCAGTACCAGCCAGGAATAGGTTTCGGCAATCAGCAGCACGACGCCGCAGACCAGGTCCAGCGGGGCTGCCCAGTTCAATGTCGAGGTATAGCGCCACCACAGGTAGCGGCAGGAAACGATGATCGACAACACGATCAGCAGCAAGGTCGGGAACCGCCCGGGAACGCGGCGAACCACCATGGCCACGGCCCAGAGCAAGAACACGAACATCAATTGCGAACCGTAACCGAACGGCTCGGTGATGCACACAACCACCAGAACCAGGCCGACAGCCGCGCAGATATAGTTCAGCCAGTGCTGTTGGCGAGGGCTGAGGGTCTGCCACCATTTCTTGCCGGCATGGACCGTTTCGCTGTCATTCGCCTGCTGCGGCAACCCGTTGAGAAACAGGGCCACGCGCTCCCACAGCCGTTGGTTGGACTGGCCCAGGTCCTGAACCCATTGCGGTTTGCTTCTGTGGCGACGCTCGGGCATCGGTTTGGCCATCAACAGCCACAGGCTTTGCAGGGCGATACGTAGCGGGTCACCCACACTGGGTGCCTTGTTGGCCACGTGCGGGTACCAGCGTTGGCGCTGCTCCAGCAGCGGCCGCCAGGCGCGCGACTCAAATCGCAGAAACACCCAGGCCAGCGCGGTCAACGTCGCCAGCAAGAACGCCGTCGGTGGGTAACAGTCGTACTGTCGACGTAAATGCATGTAGGGGAAAATCCGCGCGATCATTGCGCCTCCCGGCGTCGGGTCAGGCACCAGGTCGCCAGGCTGAGGGCGTCCTGGGCAGACAGGCTGGCGGGCGCGTATTGGCCGACCGGCTGCTTGAACGCCAGGGCTTCGCGCACGGCTTCGTCGCTGTGCACGGTAAAGGGCAGCAGACGTGAGGCCAAATGCTTGCGCCAAACGAGCAACAAGTCGCGCTGCAACTGGCTGCCGGGGTCAAAACGGTTTACCAGCAGCGGCGCCGTGCCGCCTTCCTGCAGCAGCAGTACATGGCAGGCGGCGTCGGCTTCGGTCAAGCGAATCGGGAACAGGCACGGGCCGATGGTTGCGTGTCCCGGTAAACGCTGGGGTAAATCGAACAACACCCAATCGTAGTGCGCCGTCAGGCTTGCCTGGCGCCGCGCCCAAAGCTTCGGGTTGTCGAGCAGCTGCTGTTCGATACGCATGGATTCTTGCCAGGTCAGGCCACCATAAGGCAAGAGGTCAAGCGTGGGTGCCAGGCTCCAGGCCTGGGCATGCCAATGATCGCCATCGAGCATGGCGCGCGCCCAGCCGAATTTTTCGCTGGCGACCAGATTGAAGTGCAGGCGCAGCAGGTTTTCCGGGCACATATCCACCATCAGCACCCGCTCCCCGAGCGTGTGCAGCGCATAGCCGACAGCCGCCAGAATCGAACTGGTCCCCACGCCGCCGCGCACGCCACGCAGGCTCAACGCTGTCACTTCAGTGCTCCGAATTTACTCTGCCGGATCGGCTGAGCCACCGGCATTGGCGGCTCCGACGACGCATGCGTTGGAAAGCCGAACTCTTCGAGCAGCGGCCAGCGGCGCATGGCACGGCGGAGTTCCAGTTGCGCCGAAATATCGACGTATTCAAGATCGGGCAGCTTCAACTCGACCTTGAGACGGGCGATGTCATCGGCGCGTTCGGTGCGCGACAGCGTTTGGTTTTTTACGGGAGTCTTTGCGGGTAAGGTAGCCATGTACCCTTCTCCTTGATTCGAACATAAGGCTTGCCGGCATAGTCGACTACGACTGTCCCGGCGTTTTCCGATACCGCCGGCGTTTGTGGCAGATTGGCGAGCAGGGTCTGCCAGTCCGGGCTTTGGCCGTCAGGCGCCAGGGGCGACGCGTACAACCGCGAAATGATTTCCGAGAGGGCCAGGTAGCTGCTCGGCTGGGTGACATGGACCGGTCCACTGCGCGGATTCTTGCCCATGCCCACCAGCTTGATGCCCACCGGGACGTGGGTAATCGAAGGGCTCGGGATCTCCCGCATGCCGGAAATCTGCATTCGGTCGCCATGCAGGGCCGCACCGTGCTCCGGCACGATCACTACAGCCACCCGGCGTCCACTCTTCTCCAGTTCCGTGAGGAAGACATTCAGGTCCTCCAGCAGGGTTTGCGCGCGTGGCTTGTAGTCGGCACGTCGGGTGCCGCCATCGGCGGTCAGCGCCCGGTTGCCGTCATGCAAGGTGGTGGTGTTGTAGAACAGCGCCACGCGTGCACTGTCCTGGCTTTCACGATGCTCCCACCACTTGTCCAGCACATCACGGTCACGCCAGATCGGCGAGCCGTCGAAGGCGACCAGCGCACGCTGCAAATCGGAGGTGCTGACAGCCGGCGCCGGCAAGGCACCTTGCGCGCGCACTTCATCGATGAAGCCTTCAAACTGGCCGGTGTGGTTGAGCATGACTTCGTTCTCGAAGCCCAGCTTGCGCAGGTCGTCCATCAGCAAGCATTGCTCGGGTGCCACCCCGTACAACTTGCTATGCGATTGCTGGCCGCAACTGGCGCGTAACAGGCGAATCGCCGCCGGGCCACTGTAGGAGGTAGCGGAGTTGAAGTTGTCGAACACCACGTCCATCTGTGCCAGCAGGGCGTTATCGCGCAGGCCGACAGTGTCCAGGTCATCCCAGGCCAGTGAGCAGATGTTGATCAGCAACAGGTCGAACGGCTGGGCCGTGGCGTCCGCCGGCTTGAACTCGACATGCCGTGCGGCCTCGGTGTCATAAAACGTTTGCAGGTAGGCCTCCAGCGTCTTGCTGTCCGGTTCGCCTGCCGTGGTGGCCTGGACAGGTGTGGCCGACTGCGCCATCGACTGCGCTGGCCCTTGCAAGGGCAACAGGTTGCTGACGCTCAGCCAGGCGAAGGCGGCCAGAGTAAAGGTGGTGAGACGCAGCCACTGGTGGATGAAAAAGTACGCGACCACCATCAGCATCAGCGCGCCGCACAGGTTCCAATCGATGAAGCGGCCGGCCAGTTCAAGCAGGTACTGCGGGGTGAAATTCAATACCCCGGGTTGGTCGAGCAGGCGACTGAAGGGCGGCAGCCAAGTGTCTTGATAGAGCAGCGCCACGCCCACCGGAACGGCAATCAGGGTGCGCAGGGTGGCCAGATAGCGCTGGCGCAACGGAATCAGCAGCACGGCGGCGAAGACCAGGTTGGGCAATACCTGCAGGTTCAGGTAACCGCCCCACAGCAAGGCCAGCTTGATCAGAAAATACAGATTCCAGCGCCCGAGTCCCGGCCAGGTCCAGGCGTTCTGCCGAACGGGCAGGGGGACGTTGAGTTTTTCAAACTGGCTCATCGGTATCACTCGCAGCCTGCGCTGCAGGCGCGCGCCGACGCACGCCACAGGGCTTCAAATAACGGGGCGACAGGTGTCGCCGGGACCAGCGCTGAAGGCGCTGTTGAACAGCACGTAGCAGCAGGACCAGGGCCAGTGTCATCAGGCAACTGGCCGCGATGACTTGCAGCAGTTGGGAGTACATCATGGGCACGGTTCCGACAGCGGCAGGCTGATGCGTTGCGGGATGTAGCCGGCGCGGGCAATCGCCTGGGTCAGGATATCCGTCACTTGTTCGCTGGCCATGCGGTGCGCCTCGGACTGATGGGGCGCGTCGAGGAAGGCCTGGCGAGGCAAGTCATCGACTGTCGGCAGCGGGGTGATCTCGCTGAAAATATCGCGCCACGGCAAACGGCAGATATTGCCCAGTGCGGGTTCCAGTCCATCGGCCCGGCAGGCGAACAGAAACAGATAAAAGTACCCGTTGAGCACGCAGGCGATGTCGCCGAAACGGCGCAAGGTGATCTGGTTCAGGTATTGGTCGATGTCCAGGTCGCCGCGCGGACGTAACCGCAGCAGTTGGTGGGTGACCTCGCCCGAGGCGCCGCTGTAGATCTGGTCCAGCGTGGTGATGAACGCCAATGGGTCCAGCAAGCCACGTTGGGCAGGTGGGCGCAGGCGATCGAACAGCATCTCGATGTTGGTCACTTGGCGATGCCGCCAGATCTGACCCTGAACGCTGTCCACCAGGCTCAGGAAATGCGCCAGCGGCGTCTTGAATGGCACGATCAGGTTAGCGCCGCAGGCCAGCAACAGGCGCTCGTCGCGATAGCGCAGGCAGGGCTCCATTTCGCGCACGATGACCTTCAGGGCAACGCCGCAGCGCTCGCGCAGCACGTGAAGACGGCGGGCCAGTAGCTCGACTTCCTGGTTGCTGTTCAGCGCCATGATTACACTGGCAGCCCGCGCACGACCCGCCTGCTCCAGCAAGTCGTCGCGATGTTCGAACAGCCGCCATTGCTCGGAAAGCGGCGGTGCGCCTTCGAGGACCGAGCGCTGGGTCAAGTAAATGCGCTGATCGTCAGTCCGCGTCTGCGGCGGGCTGGATAGCTGTGTGACGCTCAAGCCGAAGACATCATTTTCAAGGACAAGGTCGAATGCCTGAGCGGCGCATACTCCCATCTCGCTGTGCCAGAAGTTCAGCTGGTAGCAAATGCCGCCGTCGCGACGGTAAAGTTGGGCGAGCCCGGAAATCTCTTCATTGAGTGCCAGCAGGCGTTCATGCAGTGCAGGCGCCTGGCCGTGGCAGAGCACCAGTAAGGTGCAAGCCCGTTCATTGAGCCATTGGCGCATATCGTCGATCCAATGTTGCAGCTGGACGCAGGAAAGGTTTTCCACGTGGCTGGCCGCGAGCATCAACACCAGGTAACTGCCCTGGCGGATGTTGATCCGCGAAAGATCAGTCGTGAATGCGTTGAAGGCCGCACGAGTGGCGGCGTCAGAGGGCACCGAAAACATTCTCAGTGCACCGGGCCCCGCATCGCTGGCCATCGAGTCGACCACAGTGATCGGGTCCTGGCCGCAGCAGGTCAAGGTCGCTGAATGGGTTTCCTGCAGCGCCGACAAAAACTGACGGGCAATAAGGTTCGCATCGGCCGGCTGATCCAGCGCGACCCAGTAAAGACCTGCCTCTCGCAGGCACATTTGCTCATCCTGCAGATGCCGGATGGCCAGAGTGACTTGACTCAAAAACCTGCTACTCCACCTGATTCTGATGCATAGGACGCCGGGCTGACTGGCGGCCGTGCGAGCCTGACGACAAGAAACCATCCAACGCCTGCGCGGAGCCGCACGGCTTCGCCGGCGGGCAACAGGTCGTTCACGATTGGGATTAAAACGTCTGAATATTGGCGAATTCTGTCGCGCGATATTTTCGCGTCAGAAAAACGGCGATTCCTGCCGGCCACTAATAAATGTGAGTATTTCTTAGGTCTATTCGACCTAAACCACTCAGTAGTTATCGTGATGAGGAATGAGCGCGCAATGTGAGATATCGGATCTGGGGTGTCAATATTTTGGACGTTAGTGCAAATTTTTTTCAGACGGACGGTAGTCATCCTGTGATGCGTGTCATAAAAGTGACGCCATTTTCGGTTGCGTTGCGGCTACCTTGGCGCTGCGCATGAAACGCTCAAAGAACCCACTGGAATCGGCCGCGGATATTACGGGTTATCACTCACCAGAAATTGACTTGAAGCAGCCTTTCGTTCGGTCGAGGCAAATTCTGCCGAGCAATTGACTGAAATATCTATATTCCTTATTGATATTTAAAATAATTATCTTATTCCTATATCTTGCAGTTCTGCGTACTTGCCGACCAATCGGCGCGCCGCACGAAATGAACGACCACGGTAACCCCGTGGATTTCTGATCGTTGCGCGCACTTTGGCGCGCACTGCGTGGGAGTGAATTTATGGCTTTGGCCTCTGTTTCCTTGGCTGCCTCTGAAGGTGCAGCGCAAACGTTCGAAGTACGTCCATTTGCCGGCGCCGTTGGCGCCGAGATCATCGGACTCGACCTGTCCCGCCTGATCAATGAACAAGACTTCGCCCGAATTCACCGCGCGCACCTGGATCACCATGTCGTGGTGTTCCGCGACCAGCGCATCACCCCCGAACAGCAAATTGCCTTCAGCCGCCGTTTCGGTGTGCTGCAGATCCACGTGCTCAAACAGTTCCTGCTGGCCGGGCACCCGGAAATTCTCATCGTTTCCAACATCATCGAAGACGGCCAGTCCATCGGCCTCGGCGACGCCGGCAAATTCTGGCACTCCGACCTTTCCTATAAGGAGCTGCCAAGCCTGGGCTCGATGTTGCACGCACAGGAGCTGCCCTCCGAAGGCGGCGACACCCTGTTCGCCGACATGCACAAAGCCTGGGACAACCTGCCCGAGGCACTGCGTAAAGCCGTTGAAGGTCGCTCGGCCGCGCATTCCTACACGGCGCGCTACAGCGAGACAAAATTCGAAGGCAACTGGCGCCCGACCCTGACCCCGGAGCAGCTTGCTCAGGTCGCGGAAGTGGTGCACCCGATCGTGCGCACTCACCCGGAAAACGGCCGCAAGGCGTTGTTTGTCAGTGAGGGTTTCACCACGCGCATCGTCGGTTTGCCGGAAGACGAGAGCCAGCAACTGCTCGCCGAGCTCTACGCCCACAGCGTGCTGCCGCAGAACATCTATCGCCATCAATGGCAGCCCCACGATCTGGTGTTCTGGGACAACCGTTCGCTGATCCACCTTGCCGCCGGATGCCCCAGCCATCTGCGCCGCAAGTTGTATCGCACCACCATCCAGGGCGACGCGCCTTTCTGATTTGTCGGAGAATTTCCATGTCCAAACGTCTTCCATTTGCGCCCTTGGCCGCGGCCATCGGCCTGGGTTTCAGCCTGATCGCCGGCAGCCTGGTGGCGCCGACCGTGGCCCAGGCCGAAGGTGAAATCCGCATCGCCGAACAGTTCGGCATTGTTTACCTGTTGCTCAACGTGGTGCGTGATCAAAACCTGATCGAGAAGTACGGCAAGCAGGAAGGCATCGACATCAAGGTCGACTGGACCCAGCTCTCCGGTGGCGCGGCGGTCAACGATGCGTTGCTCTCCGGTTCCATCGACATTGCCGGTGCGGGCGTCGGTCCGCTGCTGACCATCTGGGACCGCACCCATGGCAAGCAGAACGTCAAGGCCGTAGCCTCGCTCGGCAACTTCCCTTACTACCTGGTGAGCAACAATCCCAAGGTCAAAACCATTGCCGACTTCACCGAGAAGGACCGCATCGCGGTGCCAGCGGTGGGTGTCTCGGTGCAGTCGCGCTTCCTGCAATACGCCGCTGCCAAGCAATGGGGCGACAAGGAATTCAACCGCCTCGACAAATACACCATCGCCGTTCCGCACCCCGACGCTACGGCAGCGCTGATCGCTGGCGGCACCGAATTGAGCGGGCACTTCTCCAACCCGCCGTTCCAGGATCAGGCACTGGCCAATCCCAATGTGCATGTGGTGCTGAACACCTACGACCTGCTGGGCCCGAACTCGCCGACGGTGCTGTTCGCTACAGAGAAATTCCGTAACGAGAACCCGAAGACCTACAAGGCCTTCGTCGAGGCGCTGACCGAAGCGGCGCAGTTTGCCCAGAACGATAAAGGTGCTGCGGCCGATACTTACATCCGTGTCACCAAGGCGAAAATCGATCGCGCTGCGCTGTTGAAAATCATCGACAACCCGCAGTTCGAGTTCAGCGTCACGCCGAAGAATACCTACCCGCTAGCCGAGTTCCTCTACCGTGTCGGCGCGATCAAGAACAAACCGGATTCGTGGAAGGACTACTTCTTCCAGGATGCCAAGCCACTGCAAGGGAGCTGATCGAGATGAACGCCCCCTTGCAAGGCCACACGGCCAGCAACCCGGTCGCGGCAGCCCAAGCGCTGCTGTCGGTCGACAAGGTCAGCCTGGAATACCGCACGCCGCAACGTGTGGTCAGGGCAACCCATCAGGTCAGTTTCGAAATCGATCCGGCGGACCGCTTTGTACTGCTCGGTCCGTCCGGTTGTGGCAAGTCGACATTGCTTAAGGCGGTCGGCGGTTTTATCCAGCCCTGTGAAGGGGAAATTCGACTTCAGGGGCAAACCGTTCACGCGCCTGGGCCGGACCGGATCGTGGTGTTCCAGGAGTTCGATCAGCTGCCGCCGTGGAAAACCGTCAAACAGAACGTGATGTTTCCGCTGCTGGCGTCGAAAACCCTCAAGCGCAAGGAGGCCGAAGAACGGGCGCTGCACTATCTGGACAAAGTCGGGCTGGCAGCGTTTGCCGATGCCTACCCGCACACCTTGTCCGGTGGGATGAAGGCTCGGGTGGCCATCGCTCGGGCATTGGCGATGCAGCCGAAAATCCTCCTGATGGACGAACCTTTCGCCGCCCTCGATGCGCTGACCCGGCGCAAGATGCAGGAAGAATTGCTGCTGCTTTGGGAAGAGGTGCGCTTCACGCTGCTGTTCGTCACTCACTCCATTGAAGAAGCGCTCGTGGTGGGCAATCGGATTCTGCTGCTGTCACCCCATCCGGGTCGCGTGCGGGCGGAAGTCCACAGCCATCAATACGATTTGCACAGCCTCGGCGGCGTGGAGTTTCAGGCGTCGGCGCGACGAATTCATCGCTTGTTGTTCGATGAAGGCCAGTCACCGGAAACCGAGCGCGAGCTGGATTTTTCCGACATCCGCATCGCTTATTGAGCCATTGAGAGGAGTGCCCGATGAGCCAGCTATCATCTGCGCGACAAGAATTCGAAACCGTTTTGCAGCCCCTGACGAGCGTGCCGCTGGAGCGTGAATTGCCCCTCGGCCAGCGTCTGTGGCAACAGGGCTGGATTCGTAAAAGCCTGATCCTGATTTTGCTGGCGGTGCTGTGGGAAGTGGTTGCCCGCATTCAGAACAACGATCTGTTGCTGCCCAGCTTCCTGCAAACCAGCATCGCACTGTACGACGGCTTGCTCAGTGGCGAGTTGCTGGGCAAGGTCTGGATTTCCCTGGTGGTGTTGCTCAAGGGTTACCTGATCGGCATCGTCCTGGCGTTTGGCCTGACTACCTTGGCGGTGTCGACACAATTCGGTCGCGACCTGCTGAGTACACTGACCTCGATGTTCAACCCGCTGCCCGCCATTGCGCTGTTGCCGCTGGCGCTGCTGTGGTTCGGACTAGGACAGAACAGTCTGATTTTCGTGCTGGTGCATTCGGT
>DQGF01000064.1:19026-19223 GCA_003525045.1 Pseudomonas sp.
TTCGTGCTGGTGCATTCGGTGCTTTGGGCACTGGCGTTGAACACCTATGCCGGGTTTCTCGGCGTCTCGGAAACCCTGCGCATGGCCGGGCGCAACTACGGCCTCAAGGGTATGCGCTTTGTGCTGTTCATTCTGATCCCGGCTGCGCTGCCTTCGATTCTCGCCGGGCTGAAAATCGGCTGGGCCTTCGCCTGGCG
>DQGF01000323.1:0-2791 GCA_003525045.1 Pseudomonas sp.
TTTAACCTTGGCCCTGAACAGTTGCTTGCGGCTCCAGTAGTGATGAATCAGGTCCGGACACTTTCTGACCTTCATCCTGCGATAGGCTGCGACCGACAGGCAGAACTCCTCAAGGGTATAAGCCCCTCGTGCCATGGGGAACAATTCGTCGATCAGGCCGATGGAGTGATCAAGTACTTGCGCGTCCTGCTGGTGCAAACCGATCACGCCGGAGTTGAGCAGCGTCATCTGATCGTCAGCCAGCCCCTTGTCCCTGAGCGTGGCCGACAGTGCACTGTAGAGCACATTCTCTTTATTGGTGCCGTATTGGGTGTAGTAGTCGTTGCACAACAGGGTGCCGGGCTGCACACGATCGAACAATTCGACCGGCGAACGGTGGAAGAATGTGTCGGTGTCGATCAGCAAGGCGACTTGCGACTCCTCAAGCACTTTGCGCAACGCGACATGCTTGGCGCGAAAGTGATAACCGTGGGGTTCGTTCCAGCGTTGACGAGTAGCCTCATCGAGGGTGCGCACTCGTACCGGCAGTCGCGCGTAGGGTTGCGGGTCGTCGCTGAATACTTGGATGTCGAGTTGTGCGTGGGGCGTCTCACGCAGCCAGGCGAGGGCGCTGGCAATACTGAACACCGCTTCCTGATGGTAAGTCTCGGCGCCGAAAGCCAGATAAACCAGTTGAGGGCGTGGTGATGATGGCTCAGTCATGGGCAACAACATTCCATGGGCTGTTGAATGTAAAAGACCCTCAGAAGAGGGCCTTTGGGTACGACGTGGACACTGTCAGCGCGGTAGCTTCAAGTTGTTCCACACGGCCAAACTCGCTTCGGCCTGGTTCAGGGTATAGAAATGTAAGCCCGGTGCCCCGCCTTGCAACAAACGTTCACACATTTCAGTGATGACCTGTTCGCCGAAACGCTGAATGCTTGAGGTGTCGTCACCGTAGGCTTCCAGTTGCTTGCGGATCCAGCGCGGAATTTCCGCACCGCAGGCATCGGAGAAACGCGCGAGCTTGCTGTAGTTGGTGATCGGCATGATNNGACGATGTCGGCGCCGGCGCGCAAATAATCGGCGTGGATGTCCTCGATCGCCTTCGGCTGCGTCAGAATCAGCAGGTCGTTGTTGCCGCGCAAGTCGCGATGGAAATCCTTGAAACGTTCGCCGCGAAACGCCGCCTCGTCATATTCCAGCGCCTGGATCATGGTGCCCATGGCGCCGTCGAGCACCAGGATGCGCTCGCGGGCAGCAGCGAGCAGGGCGGTTCGCTTTTCGGAAACAGGCACGGTCATCGGATCAAGCGGCTTTCTGTGCGCCCTGCGGGCGGATGCCCAGCAAATGGCTGATCGCGAACACGAGGTCGGCGCGGTTCATGGTGTAGAAGTGAAAGGTGTCGACGCCGTGCTTGGCGAGTTTTTGCACCTGGCCGGCCGCTACCGTCGCGGCGACCAGCTTTCGCGTCTCGGCGTCGTCGTCGAGGCCTTCGAATTTTTCCGCCAGCCAGTCCGGCACCGTGGTGCCGGCGCGGGTGACAAAGTTGCGGGCCTGCTTGAAATTGTGCATCGGCATGATGCCCGGCACGATCGGGATGTCCACGCCCATCGCCCGTACGCGCTCGACGAAGTAGAAGTAGCTGTCGGCGTTGAAGAAGTACTGGGTGATTGCACTGTCGGCGCCAGCGTTGGCCTTGCGCACGAAATTGTTGAGATCGTCTTCGAAATTGCGCGCTTGCGGGTGCATTTCCGGGTAAGCGGCGACTTCGATATGGAAATGATCGCCGGTTTCTTCACGAATGAATTCAACCAGGTCATTGGCGTGGCGCAGTTCGCCACTGGCCATGCCCATGCCTGAAGGCAGGTCACCGCGCAGGGCAACGATACGCGTGATGCCGGCGGCCTTGTATTGCGTCAGCAGGCCGCGCAGGTCGTCCTTGCTGTCACCGACGCAGGACAGGTGCGGTGCGGCTGGAACTTTGACTTCGCTTTCGAGCTGCAACACGGTGTTGAGGGTCCGATCTCGGGTCGAACCGCCAGCGCCGTAGGTGCAGGAAAAGAAGTCAGGGTTGTACGTGGCCAGCTGACGAGCAGTGGCGAGCAGCTTTTCATGCCCAGCATCGGTCTTCGTAGGGAAGAACTCGAAGCTGTAGCGACGGTCTTGGGACATGGAGGGGGTCTCCAGCTACAAGTTGCAAGCTTCAAGCGACAAGAGGGCAGCGCGCCTGTTCTTGGGTTGGAAGCTAACAGCTCACGGCTGCGTAATAGCGATAAAGAAGCAAGCCGCAGCCTCAAGCCTCAAGTAAACGAATTGCTTTTACTTGCCACTTGAAGCTTGCAGCTTGCAGCTGCTGTCAATACCGATAAGCGTGCGGCTTGTACGGGCCTTCGACGGTCACGCCGATGTAGTCAGCCTGTTGCTTGGTCAGCTGAGTGACCACGCCACCGAAGCCACGGACCATTTCCAGGGCCACTTCTTCGTCGAGTTTCTTCGGCAGTACTTCAACGGTCAGGCGCTCGGCTTTCTGGGCTGGCGACAGGTCGGCGTACTTCTGGCCGAACAGGAAGATCTGCGCCAGCACCTGGTTGGCGAACGAACCGTCCATGATGCGGCTTGGGTGGCCAGTGGCGTTGCCCAGGTTAACCAGACGGCCTTCGGCCAGCAGGATCAGGTAGTCGTCGTTCTGGGCGTCGAACGCGCCAGGACCGGTACGGTGGATCTTGTGAACCTGTGGCTTCACTTCTTCCCATGCCCAGTTTTTGCGCATGAAAGCAGTGTCGATTTCGTTGTCGAAGTGGCCGATGTT
>DQGF01000323.1:3100-3327 GCA_003525045.1 Pseudomonas sp.
TCGAAGTGGCCGATGTTGCAGACAACCGCACGCTTCTTCAGGGCTTTGAGCATGTTCGAGTCGCAAACATTGACGTTGCCGGTGGTGGTCACGATCAGGTCGATCTTGCCCAGCAGTGCTTTGTCGATGCTTTCTTCGGTACCGGTGTTGATACCGTCGATGAACGGCGAAACCAGTTCGAAACCGTCCATGCAGGCTTGCATGGCGCAGATCGGGTCGACTTCGGA
>DQGF01000323.1:3684-3807 GCA_003525045.1 Pseudomonas sp.
TGGGCCGAGCCCTTGCCCACGTCACCGTAACCGATGACCAGCGCTTGCTTGCCGGACAGCAGGTGGTCGGTGCCGCGCTTGATCGCGTCGTTCAGGCTGTGACGGCAGCCGTACTTGTTGTCG
>DQGF01000323.1:4138-4374 GCA_003525045.1 Pseudomonas sp.
ACCGAGTCGTTGACGTTGATGGCCGGGATTTTCAGCTCGCCCTTGGCCAGCATGTCCAACAGGCGGTGAACGCCAGTGGTGGTTTCTTCGGTGACGCCGTGGACACGGTCCAGGATCGCCGGGTATTTCTTGTGCAGCAGCTCGGTCAGGTCGCCGCCGTCGTCGAGAATCATGTTGGCATCCCACGGCGCGCCATCCTTGAGGATGGTTTGCTCCAGGCACCACTCGTACTCTTG
>DQGF01000327.1 GCA_003525045.1 Pseudomonas sp.
GCTTGCTCGCGAAGAGGCCAGCCCAATCACCACAGAAACACCAGGCAAAATACCTGCCCTTCTCTCCAGGCAATACAGACTAGCCTTGAAAACACCTCCCTGAGCAAGGACGCTCAAAATGCTCCCCATCCTGCGCCTGTTTGTTGCCTTCCTGCTGACCTTTGCCTGCCTGACAACCCACGCCGCCCAGTGCCCGGACTGGCCACCTGCCCGCGCGCTCGAGGAAATCGCCGCACTGCAAAAACAAATCGACCTCTGGGACGACAGCTATCATCGCGAAGGTCGATCATTGGTCGCCGACGAACTCTACGACCAAGCCCGTGTGCAGCTGAGCGAATGGCGAGAGTGCTTCGCGGCTGGCCCTTCTCCCGAACCCTTGCGCACGGCAGGTGGCACCGTTGCTCACCCCATCGCCCACACTGGCCTGGAAAAACTCCGCGATAGTCGCGCCGTCGAAGCCTGGCTGAAAGGTCGGAACGATGTCTGGATTCAGCCCAAAGTCGATGGTGTGGCGGTGACGCTGGTCTACCGTAACGGCCTGCTGGTTCAGGCGATCAGTCGCGGCGACGGAATCACCGGCCAGGACTGGACTACCCCGGCGCGACAGATTGCCGGCATCCCCCAGCAACTGTCACAGCCGCTGGATCTGCTGGTGCAAGGCGAACTCTATTTGCGCGTGACCGATCACGTACAAGCGCAGGCCGGCAGCCTCAGTGCCCGCGGCACCGTAGCCGGTTTGATGGCCCGCAAGACGCTGAGTGCCGAGCACGCTGCCGGGATCGGCCTGTTTGTCTGGGACTGGCCCCAAGGCCCGGCCCATTTGCCCGAACGCGTGGCAGCACTGGATGAACTGGGGTTTTCGAGCACTGCGCCCCACAGTCAGCCGATCAAGTCATTCGCCGATGCTGAACGCTGGCGCGATCACTGGTATCGCTCTCCCTTGCCCTTTGCCAGCGATGGCATCGTCCTGCGCCAGGAGCAACGTCCGCCCGCTGAACGCTGGCGGGCCAAAGCACCTTATTGGATCGTCGCCTGGAAATACCCTTTTGCTCAGGCGCTGGCCGAAGTGCGCCGGGTCAACTTCATGATTGGGCGGACCGGGCGCATCACTCCGGTGCTGGAACTGACACCGCTGAGGCTTGATGACCGGCAGGTCAAGCGAGTCAGTGTGAGCTCCCTGCAACGCTGGGAAGCGATGGACATCCGGCCCGGCGATCAAGTCGCCATCAGCCTGGCGGGCCTGACCATTCCCAGGCTGGATGGAGTCGTACTGCGCAGCACCGAACGCACTGAATTGAAGGTGCCGCTGGCAGCGGACTTTCATCCGCTGAGTTGCTGGCAGCCGACACCAGGATGCGAGAGTCAATTTCTCTCACGCCTGGCCTGGCTTAGCGGCAACCAGGCGCTGGCCTTGCCCCACGTCGGCTCTGGCACCTGGGAGAAACTTCTCGAAACAGGCCACCTGAACGGGCTGCTGGATTGGTTAACCCTCAATGCTCAAGAGCTTGCTAACATTGATGGCTTCGGCGAGCGTAGCAGTGCTCGTCTTTTGAACAGTTTCAGCATCGCCCGGCAACGCCCGTTCACCCGCTGGCTCAAAGCCTTGGGCATGCCGCCGACCGGGGAGGCACGCCTCGCCGCTTCCTGGCAGGAACTGGCACAACGCACCACCGAACAATGGCAGGCCGAAGCCGGCATCGGCCCGGGACGCGCGGCGCAACTGAGTGCATTTTTCCGCGACCCGCAGGTCCTGGCCTTGAGTGAAACATTACGAGTGGCGGGGATTGACGGTTTCTAGGGGCTGTTGATGCCCGCCCCCCCCTGGGAACCCAATGATGCCGACGGGCTCAAACACCCCATCGCCACATCGACCCGATTGCCTTCACATGGAGCTTTTATGAAATTTCTTTCACCCCTCACCCTGTTGACCCTTTGCAGTGTGATGGCCGCTCCCGTGATGGCCGCCGAAGAAGCTCCGGGCCTGACCGGATGCGCCGCCAAGAAGCAGGGCATCATTAACCAGATCGAACTGGCGAAATCCCGCGGCAACGCCGATCAACAGGCTGGTCTGGAAACGGCTCTGAGCGAAGTCACCGCCCATTGCACCGAGGCGTCCCTGAAGAAAGAACGGGAGAACAAGGTGCTCGACGCCAAGCACGAAGTGAGCAAGCGTCAGACCGACCTCGACAAGGCGATGAAGAAAGGCGACGCCGAGAAGATCAACAAACGCAAAGACAAGCTCGCCGAGTCCCGCAAGGAATTGCAAGAAGCGCTCGACGAGCTGGATAAGTAACCTGCAGGAGCTGCGGTGCGGCGATCCGACTTGCCAGCGAAGGGGGCCTCAAGGCCGCCTGAAGCTTCGCTGGCAAGCCAGCTCCTATGTTTGACCGCATTCTCCTGTGGGAGCGGGCTTGCCCGCGAAGACGTCAGCTAGAGCACCGCGAATCAATGATCCCGAAACTCTTTATGGCACGCACTACAGGCGTCTTCGACTTTCTGCACTGCCGGCCCCAGGTTGCTGGCCTTGTAGGGCTGGACCTTGCTGGCGACCACCAGATCAGCGGTGGCGGCTTCAAGGCTGCGGGCCAATTCCTGAAAGCGTGCCTGCTGCTGCCAGACATCGTCCTTGGCGCTGGTGTGATCTACTTCGCGTACCTGCGGGAAATGTTTCCACGGTTCATGGGACAACGCATCGAGTTTCACGGCACCGTCAGCGAATTTCCCGCCGTCGAAAGGAATACGGCCACGCAACATGCCACCAAGGTCTTCACTGGTCTTGAGCATTTGCTTGAAGATCGCCTTGCGCTGGCCCAGCGGCGAGTTGGGGTCGACACCGCCACAAGCGGACAAGGTCAGGCAGGCCAGCAATACAATGGAAAGTCTTTTAAAAGTCATGGTGGCTTCAGGTCACTGGAAACGGCGGCCAGTATCCTCGCGTCACCGGCAAACACCAATAGCCCTATTATCAATACGGGTTGTATGAGCGCATGGAGCACTCAGGCAACCGGCAAAGGAATTACTCCATGAACAGCCGTTATAAGGCATGGCGTCACAGCCTGGCCTGGACCCTTCCAATGGTAGCCATGCTTGCGGGCTGCACCGGCGGCGAACCCAGCAAACCGAAAACCCACGCCCTGGCGACCTACTCCAGCGCCACATGGGAAGCGCTTCCCGTGGTGTCCGACAACGATCTGGTGGCCGGCTTCGGTTCGTGGCGTAGCGCGTGTACCCGACTCAAGGCCGACCCGGTCTGGGGTTCGACTTGCGCCGCTGCCGCCAGTGTGCCGCAAACCGCCAACGAGATTCGCGGGTTTCTCAAGCAGAACCTCGATGTCTACGGCCTGCGCGCGGCCAATGACAATCCCAACGGTTTGATCACCGGCTACTACGAACCGGTCTATCCTGGCAGTCTGACCCAGACCGAAGTGGCAAACATCCCGGTGTATGGCGTGCCCGAGGACATGATCATCGTCTCCCTCGACAGCATCTACCCGGAACTCAAGGGCAAACGCCTGCGCGGCCGGCTCGAAGGTCGCGTGCTCAAGCCTTACGACGATGCGGCAACGATCGAGACCAAAGGGGTCAAGGCACCGGTCGTTGCCTGGTTGACCGATCCGATGAACCTGCAATTCCTGCAAATCCAGGGCTCGGGGCGCATCCAGCTCGACAGTGGCCAGCAGTTGCGCATTGCGTATGCCGACCAGAATGGCCATCCGTATCGGCCTATTGGTCGCTGGCTGGTGGAGCAAGGCGAGCTGAAAAAAGAACAGGTCACCATGGGCGCCATCAGCACCTGGGCCAAGGCCAATCCGATGCGCATTCCTGAACTGCTCGGCAGCAACCCCAGTTACGTGTTTTTCACCCGCAACCCGGACAGCAATGAAGGGCCTAGAGGCTCGCTGAACGTTCCGTTGACCGCTGGCTACAGCGCGGCAGTGGATCGCAAAGTGATTCCGCTGGGCAGTCTGTTGTGGTTATCGACCACTAAACCGGATGGCAGCGCACTGGTACGCCCGGTGGCCGCACAAGACACTGGCGGCGCGATTGCCGGCGAAGTCCGGGCGGATCTGTTCTGGGGCACCGGCGATGCAGCCGGGCAGTTGGCCGGCGACATGAAACAGCAGGGACAGATCTGGATGCTTTGGCCAAAAGGCGCGGCGCTGCCGCAAGTGCCGCAGGTGACTGACACGCTTTAAAAGCCAAAGATCGCAGCCTTCGGCAGCTCCTGCATTGACCGAGTTCACCACCCTATCGGGGATGAATACTGATCTTGGTAGGAGCTGGCGCAGCCTGCGATCTTTTGATTTTGCCTTTAAACCGACACCACAAAGAAACTGACAATCAACCCCATCCCCACAAACCACACCAACGATCGCAGAGTCGCCCAGTCCGCCAGGTAGCAAATGATGTACAGCAGCCGGCTGGTGATGAACAACACCGCCAGCACATTGATCGTCACCAGTTCGGCATTGCCCGCCAGGTGCGCCACGATCACGGCCGCGGCGAACGCCGGGGTGACTTCAAAACTGTTCAGCTGCGCCGCATGCGCGCGCCTGCCGAAACCGTCCAGCGAATCGAGAAAATCCCGAGGATCATGGTTATCTTTCAGCCTGTACCCGCCACTGATCTTGGCCGCGCCCGTGCACACATAAGGCAGGAATATCGCGATCAAAATGCACCATAGAGCAACCGTCATAAAGCCATCCCTTCTTCAAGTTTCATGCGTCGATGCTTTCGTCGACAGCGAGCCAGTCAAAACTTCATCACCAACATGCCGATCAGCACCAACCCACAGGCTAAGAGCCGTGGCCGCCCGAAAGGTTCTTTCAGATAGCGCATGCCGAACAACACCACCAGAATCACACTGATCTCGCGCAATGCCGCCGCTTCGGCAATCGAGCCCAGCTGCATCGCCCATAGCACCAGAGCGTAGCTGAACAACACGCAGAATCCGACCGTCAACCCCAGTCGCCACTGTTCCCGCCAGAACAACATGAATGCCGGCCGCTTGCGCACCCATGCCAGCAATGGAAATGGCCAGGCGCTGAGTAACGTCACCCAGACCAGGTAATCCAGTGGATGGGACCAGCGTCGCAAAGCCTGGCCATCGATGAAGGTGTAGCAGCCGATGCACAAGCCGATCAACGCCACCACCGGCAGCATCGACCATGGCAACCGTGCGCCGCCACCGCCCTGCCATAGCAGGCAAAGCATGCCGAGCGGGATCAGCAGGATTCCGAAAATCTGCTGGTTCGTCAGTACCTCGCCAGCAAAGATCAGCGTCAGCGCCAGCACCACCAACGGCGACAAGCCACGCATCAAGGGATAAACAAGCCCCAGGTCACCAACCCGATAGGCCTGGATCAGCAAGTAGCGATAGAACAGTTCGAACGCCGCCGATGCCAGGATCCACGGCCAGATTTCCAGGGCTGGCAACTCCACGAAAGGCAGCATCAGCGCGACGAAGAGCATCGCCACACTGTCCATACAGGCCACCACCAGCAGGCGTTCCGCACTGAATTTGATCAGGGTATTCCACGCCGCATGCAATAGCGCCGCCACCAACACCAAAGCCGTCGCTAGCACGGCACACTCCTTATGTTGTCCCCACTAATCCTCTGTAGGAGCGAGCTCGCTCGCGAAGGACGTGAGGGCGC
>DQGF01000329.1:0-1104 GCA_003525045.1 Pseudomonas sp.
TAAGCTGTGCTTCCCGAGTGGGTCAGCGGCAGCGGCCACTTATAACCGGTGAAGTTCCAGCGTTAATTGAACACCCAAGTACCAGCGTTAGTTGAACACTCGGAGTGTGGATTGGGGTTAGTGCATCATTCTTTCTGTAATTTTGTTGTTGAGCCTGTGGAGCTTGTGGGCGAGAGGCCCGAGAGTGTGGGCAGCCTGTGGGCAACACGGATGTTGTCCATAGGCTGTCCACACGGCCCGAAGGGCTCGGGCCGGTCCGCAGGACTCGTCCACAAATCCACAGGCCGAGGATGGATCATGCGGCAGGTACCAAAATTCGCGGCCGTGCTGCAGCGGGCCGATGGGCAGTGATCTCCACACCGAGGCATGAGGCCCTGCACGGTCGGCGCGCCAGTCTCTTGACGTACCCTAATGGCAATTTCGATAGGTGAGCCATGGCTAAAAACGTGCGGTTGCGGAACGTCGTCACCAGATGGTTCGAGCGGTTCGCGCGGGGCGAAGCGTGCGCTCCGTGGCAATGGAGTATGGGGTGAGTGTGGGTACGGTGGCCTATTGGGTAGAGCACGCACGGGGCCAGCGTCTTGACCGGGTGAGCTTTGATGACCGTAAGCCCGGTCGCGCCTGGAACCGCATACGCATGAATGTCGAAGCGCGCATTCTGAGCGTGCGTCGGACGTTGCGTGAGGACAGTGTCCTGGGCGAGTACGGGCCCGATGCGATCGGCTTGGCGCTGCAAGAGGACAGCTCGCTTGAGCAGCTTCCCTCGCGCACGACGATTTACCGGGTGCTCGAGCGCCACGGCGCGCTCGATGGCACGCATCGGCAACGCCGTCCGGCGCCGCCGAAAGGCTGGCATCTGCCCGCTCTCGCCCAGGGCCAGGCCGAGTTGGACAGCTTTGACTTCATCGAGGACTTGAAGATCGCCGGGGGGCCGCTGGTCTCGGTGCTCACCGCCACCAGCTTGCACGGGGCGCTGGCGGATGCCTGGGTGGTCGAGCATCCCAGCGCCAAGGCGACCCTCGAAGCCCTTACCGATCGCTGGCGCCGCGAAGGGTTGCCTACTTATGCACAGTTCGACAACGATACCATCTTTCAGGGTGCGCA
>DQGF01000329.1:1506-2561 GCA_003525045.1 Pseudomonas sp.
TTCCAGAACGCCATCGAAGGCTTCAACGCCCTCTGGCAGAGCAAAGTCTGGCAGCGCCACCATTGCCCCGACCTCGCAAGCTTGGTGGCCGTTTCCGGACGCTACATCATCGCTTACCGCGTCAAAACGGCCGCTCGACGAGAAGCCGCCCCCAACCGCCGCCGATTCCCCAAAGGGTTCAAGCTCAACCTCAACACCCCGCTCAAGGGAACGATGATCTACCTGCGTCGAAGCGACGACCGAGGCAACGTGCCTCTGCTCGCCCAAACCTTCCCTGTCGCTGAACACTGGGTTCATCGCCTGGTGCGCTGCGAGGTGGACTTCACCCATCAGCGCATCCGCTTCTACGCCATGCGCCGCCGCGACCCCCATCACCAGCCGTTGCTTCGCGAACGCCCTTAGTACCCGCGTCATAATAAGTTGATTATGTTTTCGTTTGTCTTGGCAGGATGGCGTAGTTCCAATCGCCGTGGAAGTCGGCCCGTTTAAGATTGACCGCAGCCAGCTCCTCGTCGCTGACCTTGATCCCAGTGGGGTAATGGCCGTTGTCCAGCTCAGCATGGATCTTCAGGCCGGTACGCGTCGTTGTGCTGGCGATCAAGTTGATGATGACTTCGTGACTCACCAAGGGCCGACCGCGCCAGTTCTGGGTGATGTGACAGAACATACGATGTTCGATCTTGTTCCATTTGCTGGTCCCTGGCGGAAAGTGACACACCTGAATCGGTATCCCCAGCTGAATGGCCAAATCGTGCAGGGCAAGCTTCCACAAGCGGCATCGACTGCTGTTGCTGCCCCCGCCATCGGCCGTGATCAACAGCTCTTTGGCGCCGCGGTAGCGCTTCGATCCCATCTTCTCCCACCAGCGATGAATGGCTTCGGCGGCAAAGCGCGCGGTGTCGTGGTCGATGCCCACGCTTACCCAGCCTTCGTTTTCGCTCAGGTCGTACACCCCGTAGGGAATGGCCTTACCCAACTGTGGGTCCAGAAAGTCATGGACCTGCACGCTTTCTGGTTCGCCTTTCGGTTGCCACTCGCGCCCGCCGTTCTTGAAC
>DQGF01000329.1:2841-3291 GCA_003525045.1 Pseudomonas sp.
CCCGCCGTTCTTGAACGCACCGACCGATTCTTTCTTCTTCGCGTCTACCGAGATCACCGGCTGACCGCGCTGCTGAAACGCCCGCACTGCGGCGTTGATATGCTCGAATTGAGCGTTGCGATCCGGGTGGGAAGCGCCCTCCTGGGTCTTGCGGTTGCTCTGCAAGCTGTAGCCGGCCGCATGGAGCAACCGCCCCACCGTGCGCGGGCTGGCCAGATGCCCCTGGCGCCGCAATTCTTGCGACAGCTGGGTGGTGCTCTTGCAGGTCCAACGCAACGGGGAGTCCGGATCGCCCCGCGTCACCGGATCGACCAACCGTTCCAAGCGTTCCAGCAAGTCTGGATCGGTGTCGGCGCGACGCTTGCGACCGCCGCCCACCCTGCGCATGCGGGAACCCAACGCAGCTTCGGTCTCCACTTCGCGCCCGGACAACTCCGCCAATCCCTTGCG
>DQGF01000139.1:0-120 GCA_003525045.1 Pseudomonas sp.
CGCATCGCCCCGTTCGGCTGCGCCGCTGCCCCAAACCTGCCACAGTGATGTAACAGGTATACCTCATGTTTCGCCATGGCGGCTGCTGCGCAGCCGAACGGGACGATGCGGCGAAAACAC
>DQGF01000139.1:412-9237 GCA_003525045.1 Pseudomonas sp.
GACGATGCGGCGAAAACACCCTGCAATGCGGTTTTGGTCAACCCATGGGAGCGTGACCCTCGCCTCACTGTGGAATACGCCAACGAGTGCAGATGCAATCAAATGCAACGCACAAACTGTACATCCATACAGATAAAGATTGCCCCAACGCTCATCACCCGCCATTCTGTGCACCTCTCGAACACTGATCGACGACGGTGGCTATGCGGCTGTACCTCTGTGAAAAACCTTCCCAGGCCAAAGACATTGCGGCCGTGCTCGGCGCCAGGCGTCGCGGCGACGGCTGCTGGCTGGGTACGGACGTCACGGTGACCTGGTGCATCGGCCATCTGCTGGAAACCGCGCCGCCGGATGCCTATGACGCGCGCTACAAGCGTTGGGTGCTGGCGGATCTGCCGATCATTCCAGAGAAGTGGAAGATGACCGTCAAACCACGTACCGCCAGCCAGTACAAGGCGGTCAAACGGCTGCTGGGTGAAGCCGATGAGCTGGTGATTGCCACCGACGCCGACCGTGAGGGCGAGATGATCGCCCGGGAACTGGTGGAGCATTGCCGTTATCGCGGGCCCATCCGGCGGTTATGGCTGTCAGCGCTGGACGATGCGTCGATTCGCAAGGCGCTGGCGGCGCTCAAGCCCGGGGCCGAGACTTTCAGCCTCTATCACTCGGCGTTGGGGCGCTCTCGGGCCGACTGGTTGATCGGGATGAACATGAGTCGGCTGTTCACGCTGTTGGGTCGTCAGTCCGGTTATCAGGGAGTATTGCCGGTCGGTCGGGTGCAGACGCCGACCCTGCGCCTGGTGGTGGATCGCGACCGCAGCATTGCCGATTTCGTACCTGTGGCTTATTGGGCCATCGATGTGCAACTACTGCACGACGGCACCGCGTTCACCGCGCAGTGGCGTGCGGCCTCTGACGTTTGCGACGATCAGGACCGTTGCCTGAATCAGGCGCTGGCACAGAAAGCGGCGGCGGCGATTGGCAGCGCGGCGAGTGCCCGGGTGATCAAGCTGCGTACCGAGCGGATGCGCGAAGTGGCACCGTTGCCGTTCGACCTGGGTACCTTGCAGGAGGTCTGCTCGAAGAAGCTCGGCCTCGGCGCGCAGGAAACCCTCGATATCGCCCAGGCGCTCTATGAAACCCACAAGGTCATCACCTACCCGCGCAGCGACTGCGGCTACCTGCCGCTGAGTCAGCACAGCGAAGCGCCGGGCATCCTGGCGGCGCTGAGACAGGCCGACCCGGCGCTGGACGCCTTGAACGATCACCTGCAGCCTCAGCGACGCTCACGGGCCTGGAACGATGCCAAGGTCAGCGCGCACCACGGCATCATTCCCACCGCGGCGGCAAAAAACCTCGAGCGACTGGTGGGCAAGCAGCGGGCGGTCTACACGCTCATCCGCGCGCGTTACCTGGCGCAGTTTCTGCCCAACCACGAATTCGACCGCACCCAGGCCGACTTCGACTGTGCCGGTGAAGCCTTGCGCGCCGTGGGCAAGCAGATCGTCGAGCCTGGCTGGAAACGCGCCCTGCCCGAGGCCCTTGCCCCGGCCAAGGGCCGCGAAGCACCAGCGCCGCAAACCCTGCCGGCATTGGCCGAAGGGCGCGATTGCGCGGTGGCCGACGTGAAGCTCAAAGACCTCTGGACGCAACCGCCCAAGCCGTTCACCGAAGGCGACCTGATCAAGGCGATGAAGAACGTCGCCAAACTGGTGGAAGATCCGCTGCTCAAGCAAAAGCTCAAGGACACCACCGGCATCGGCACCGAAGCGACCCGGGCTTCGATCATCCAGGGTCTGCTCGACCGCGGTTATCTGATCAAGAACGGCAAGGCCCTGGCCGCGACTCCGGCCGCGTTCAGCCTGATCGATGCAGTACCGCGCGCCATTGCCGATCCCGGGACCACGGCGATCTGGGAACAGGCGCTGGACATGGTGCAAAGCGGTGAAATGAGCCTGGAAGAGTTCGTCACCAAGCAGGCCGCGTGGATGAGCAAGCAAGTCGCCCGTTGCGCCGGCCTGAGCCTGACCATCAGCGGGCCGGCAAGCCCGGCCGGAGCCGGCGCCACGCCCTGGAAAAACAAACGCAAGCCCGCCAAGCGCAAACCCTCCACGGGCCCCAAACGCACGGCAAAACCGGCGAGCAAGGCTTGAAAATAGTTGGCCAGACTGTAATGGTCTAGTGTTCCCATAGTCCGCTTCAGGAGCCAGCCCGCATGCCGTCGATAGAACTGCACGCCGCCCAGCGCGACGACCTGGATACGATTGAAAACCTGATGCAGTTCTACCTGTATGACTTCAGCGAGTGGCTGCCGCTGAAACTCGGCGGACATGGCTTCTTCAACATCCAGCCCCAACTGGATTACTGGCGCAACCCGCAAACCCGGCCATTCCTGATCAACGTCGGCGGCGAATTGGCCGGTTTTGTGACCGTGGATGACGTGACCCATCTTCCCGGCGCCCTCTTCAACATCGGCTACTTTTTCGTCAGCCGACGTTTTCGTGGCCAAGGCGTCGCGAAGTTTGTCATTTCCACCCTCTTGAGCCAGTTCCCCGGTCAATGGCAGATTTTCCACATCGATGCGAACCAGCCGGCGCGGTCGTTCTGGGCGAACGTGGTGCCCGATCTCACCGGTGGCGAGTTCACCCTGCATCAACGGCCGGTAGACGGTTACCCCTGTACCTTTTACCGCTTCCAAAGCTTGCAGCCAGTGCCCTGAATGGCGCTTTCCAATCCCTCTGTCTAATTCCAAACGGCTTTGTCCGACAATATGTAGTGACCAAAAATATTCACTACAAAACCGTTGACGCATCCGATTTGCCCTTGCATGATGCAGATGTCTCCCCGATCGGGAGTACAGCAACACGTTTGAGCAAGCTCGTCTGACCGCCGAGCTGTTTTTCCCGGATACGCGCTGCCCACAAGGCAGATTGAAGAAGCTGACCTGGCCTGAACGTCCAGTACAAGGGCGAGAAGCGCTGGCGATCAATCCTCAAAATGCTTGTGGCCGACTCTGAAAACGTCGGCAATGGTTTGAAGGTTTTCGCTGCTTCTCTTCGTTGTGACGCTATTGCGTAGCAGTTATTCAACACGACTACATGCAACAGAAGCGGGACCCCGTCACTTTCGGCGGCTGACCGCTGACGTCCTGGTTTCGGTGCCAGGGATCAACTAACCGATGGGATACCTGTATTAGCGAATCAACTTTGAAAGATCACCAAATGGTCAAGGGGCTTTATATGAATCTGAACAATCAACCCACTATCGATGAACTGGCTCGCATGTTCGCTGCGCAAAAAGACAGCCATGACAGCCATATCCTGTGGATCAGCAAGTCGGGCCAGGTTCATATCGACTGCCTGTCGCCGCATGCCCATGAAGCCGAGTTCGACCAGAACAACCAGAACCTGCTCGCCCGACTGAAGATGTACCGTCGCGGCCAGGGTTATGTCGGCAAGAAAGCCGCGGCCGACAAGGACTTCATCGGTAATGTTCTGCAAACACTGAAACAGGCGTGGGCCTCGATGCAGAACCACAACGAAGTTCGGGTGATTGACCGGTTCTACTGATTGCCTTCCTCGGGCTTGTTCCACAGCCCATCCATGAAAAAGGCCCCGCTCGACTATCGAGCGGGGCCTTTTTGTTTGTCTCGTGCAAACCAAAACAAAGCTATCGTTAACGGTATGCGCTGTTGGTCCCTGGAGACTTGCGATGAAAAGTACCCTGACATTCCTGTTGTTGCTGGTGATGACGAATGCTGCCCAGGCCAACAGCCTCCTTGGCATTCCCTCATTTGATGTGGACTGTCCCGGTAAAATTTCCGTCCATGCCGATCAGGACGGCCCGGTATTGATCAACAGCAAGGAGGTGGAAACCAAAGCGATCAATGATCGCCGCTTCGAAGCCAAGGGTTCGGGCGTCACCCTCTCGATCGTCCTCGCCGATGACGACTCGGTGACCGTCTCCTCCACCGGCAAGGCGCCCAACGGAGTGTGCCAGTCAGTGGATGATTGACCTCGTCGACTCATCCGCAATCGCACCCAACACCAGCTCCATAAAGGCCACCGACGCCGCACTGTGATAATTGTTCTTGCGCCGAAGCAGCGCGGCCCCTCGCTTGGGCGCCTCTCCCAGCAATGGAATTTTGCGCAAGGCGCGGCCCTGGGTGGCGATGGGCTCCGGAAGGATGGTGGCGATAGCCGTATGCCGAATGACTTCCAGCAAGGTGCTCACCGAATTGACCTCGATCACCACCTTCGGTGTGATCTGCTCCAGGGCAAAGTACTCATCGATGCGGTTACGGGTGACGAAGTCCGTGGTCAGCAACGCAAACTTCATTTGCGCTACCTCCTCGGCAGACAACGCGCCCTGGCTTTCGTACAACGGATGATCGCGTCCCACCATCACCCCCAGGGTTTCGGTAAACGCCGGGATCGACTCGATATCGGCATTCCTGACCTGGGTAAACGCGATGGCGATATCCAGTGAGTCATCCAAGAGACCGGCCTCGATATCGTCCATCGACAATTCGGAAATCTGCAGATGGATGTTCGCAAAGCGCGCCACATAGTCGCGCACCAACGGCCCCACCAGGTACGCCATGAAGGTCGGCGTCATCGCCAGTCGCAAAGTGCCACGGGACAAATCCTTCACGTCGTGCAGCGCCCGTTTTCCCGCCTCCAGCTCCACTAATACCCGACGTGCACACTCGATGTAGGCCTGCCCCGCATCCGTCGGCTTGACCGTGCGCGAGGTTCGGTCGAACAGGCTGACGCCCAGGGTTTCTTCCAGTTGCCGGATCTGCTGGGACAGGGTCGGCTGGGAGACGTGCAGCGCCTCGGCGGCGCGGGTGAAGCCGCCGTGATCGGCGACCGCCAGCAAATAGCGCAGATGTCGCAGCAGCATAGGGACTCCTATCTATAGGCGGTACTTATGCATCGCATTGTATATCGGTCTTGGACGCTATGGGTCAATCGGCAGAAGATTGCTCCACACCCAAACAGAACCATCCCCGACAGGAGAAACCCCATGCAACAGTCCCACGCCTACAACGACCCAAGTCTGGCCCTGACGACATCGATCCTCGATGCCAAGACGCGCAAAAACCTGTCCTGGCAGGATCTGACTGACGGCACCGGCCTCGGTCTGGCCTACGTCACTGCCGCCCTGCTCGGTCAACACCCGCTGCCGGAAAGCGCCGCTAAAGTGATCGGAGAGAAACTCGACCTGGACGCCGACGCCGTGGCCCGCCTGCAGATCATTCCACTGCGCGGCAGCCTCGCGGGCGTCCCGACGGACCCGACCATCTACCGCTTCTACGAAATGATCCAGATCTACGGCTCCACGTTGAAAGCCCTGGTGCATGAACAGTTCGGCGACGGCATCATCAGCGCGATCAACTTCAAGCTCGACATGAAGAAGGTTGAAGATCCGGAAGGCGGCTCCCGCGCGGTGATTACCCTCGACGGCAAGTTCCTGCCATTGCGTCCTTTCTAAATGGATACCGGCCCGCACTGATGTGCGGGCTAAACCCGAGCCCCGCAGGAGAACATCACTATGAAAGCGCTCATCGAAGGTTTTTTAAAGTTCCAGAACGACGTCTTTCCGCAACGGACCGACCTGTTCAAACACCTGGCCACCACCCAGCATCCGGGCACACTGTTCATCACCTGTTCCGACAGCCGTGTCGTGCCGGAACTGCTGACCCAACAAGAACCCGGCGAACTGTTCGTGATCCGCAATGCCGGCAACATCGTGCCCTCCTACAGCCCGCATCCAGGCGGTGTGTCGGCCACGGTCGAATATGCGGTCGCGGTGCTGGGCGTCACTGACATTGTGATCTGCGGCCACTCCGATTGCGGTGCCATGACCGCCGTTGCCAAGTGCACCTGCATGGATCACCTGCCGGCCGTCAGCGGCTGGTTGCAACATGCCGAGTCGGCAAAAGTCATCAACGAATCCCGCTCTCACGCCAGTGACGCGGCAAAAGTCAGTTCGATGGTGCGGGAGAATGTGATTGCCCAACTGGCCAATATCCAGACACATCCAAGCGTACGACTGGCCCAGGAAAAAGGCCTGCTGAACTTGCATGGTTGGGTTTACGACATCGAGACGGGTTCGATCGATGCACTGGACAGCAGCAGCCGCACTTTCGTGTCGCTGGCCGAGCATCCAACTGTCTGTGCCGTTTATGGCAAAGCGGCTGAAGCGGCCTGAGGGTCTGAGGTCCGGGAAACGAGCGAAGCAGCGCTCCCGACTCGCGGGAGCGCTGTACGCAGGCGATCGCTGTGGTCATTTGTCGTCCATCTTCCTTGACGAGGGTGGTCGATACTCAGTGCTCTCTTCGGCGTTGGGCGCGCCTGGAATACTTCCCGGGGTGAACACGTGAGTCTGCAAGCCGCTGGCATCGATGTCGACGACACCGTTGATAGAGCGGGCCAGAGCAACAGCCTGCTCACATTCTCGATGGGTGTCGACGCGGCCGCTCAACAGCACCGTGCCCGCCAGGGTCTTGACATGGATATGCAGGCCCAGGCCTGGTTTGGCCATTGCCAGCGCCGATTTCACCCGGGTGGTAATCCACGCGTCGTGCGCGACCATTTCCAGGTTATGAGAGTAATGCTCAAAGGAATGACGTTTCATGGTGCAACCCTCCTTTCGCAATCAGAAGCCTGTCCGTCTCACTGGCTGTGCTGTCCTCTTTCTCTCAGACGAGCGTTACGGACATTTGATTGGTTTTGGAGTGCTCGTCACGCCAACACAGACCCAACATTAATTATAGTGCGGCCGTGGCCTGCGGTCGCTGTGCCGTCCGCAGGCCGTCTCAGCGTTTGACCGACAGATCGGTCTGCGTCATGCGACTGCGAATGGTGAATACCCCATCGCCCGAGAGAATCGCGCTGCGAGCAAACAAACGACCGCTCTCCCAATTCGAAAGACCCAGCTCCGGCTTGTTCAGTGCGTACTGTCCATCGACCCAGCGGGTAATGCCGTTGCCGACAAAAGGCGCGTTGACCGCGTTGTAGAAGCGTTCCTGAGCCTCGGCCTGTTCACTGATCAAGGACACGGTGAACTGCGGGCTGTAGCGGTTGAACAAGACAATGGACTGGTCCAGGTCGTCGACGATCTTCAGGCTGACTTCCGGGGTTTCTTCCCATTCCCACTCGCGGCCCAACTGGTCCTCGGGCAGCGGTTCGGCCAAGGGTTCGGATTGATAACCTTCGGCCCGATACACCTCGACACTCGCCGTCAGCCAATCGCTCGGCAAGTACGCCTCGCTCCCCTCGACGATGTGCAACTTGCAGCCCTGGCCGCGTGCGGCGCCGGCCTGTTGCAGCGCCTCGAGAAACAGCGGCACCAGATCAAAGGCGCGGTCGCGGTGGATCAGGCAAACGTTCAGGGTGTTGCAGACTTTGCGGTCCAGGGAATTGCGCACCACAGCGGCAAAGCGTCCGGCATCGGCGTCCTTGTCCGCGATCAGCCAGGCGCCGCCGGTGCCGTGGAGGCTGACGGCCGTGCCGGCCTGTTGCGCGATGCTGCCCAACTGGCTGACAGCCCGGCCCGAACCACGGGCCACGGCCAGCGACAGGCGTCGGTCGGCGAACATCGCCCAACCGGCGGCGTGATTGACACTTTCCACCAGCGACACCGCGCCGGGCGGCAACCCGGCGTCGCTCAGTGCCGGGTTCAGCGCGTGGGCGACGATCGCCTGCGCGGTGCCCAACGCATCGCTGCCGATGCGCAGTACCGCGGTATTACCGGTGCGCAACACCCCCGCCGCATCGGCGAAGACGTTCGGCCGCCCCTCGAACACGAAGGCGACGATGCCCAGGGGCGAAACCACTTGCTCGACTTTCCAACCGTCATGCTCGACGCAACTGATCACTTTGCCCCGGGTTGCCGGCGCATCGCGCCAGGCCCGGAGGCCGGCGATCATGTCCCGACGCATACGCTCATCGGCCAGCAATCGCGTGGTGGAACGTCCGCGGGCCTTGGCCCGTTCGATGTCCGCCAGGTTGGCGGCTTCGATCAAGGCCCAGCACTCCGGGGTTTCCAGGCGGTGGGCGAACAGATCGAAAAACGCGCTGATCGCCTGATCCGATACCGCGGACATCGCCTTGAAGGCCGCTTGCGCGCGCTCGATGGCGACAGACGCCGCTTGCTGGTCCGCCACCGGAATCAGTAACAGTTCGCCGCTGGCCTGCTCTACCAGCAAGTGGTCACCGGGCTGGAAGCGCGCTGCCAGTTCGGGGCTGACCACCGTGACACGGTTACCGGCGAAAGGGATCGGGGTACCAGCGACTAGACGTTCGAGCGCGAGAGACATGAAGCGGTTTCACCATGCAATGGGCGGTCGGAAAATGTATAGCAAAATCCACGGAGCGTCATCAGCGATGCCCCTCGGTCAACTACGTATCAGAGTGTGTATAGCCCCCCTCCCGACACACCCCGCCGCTATAACCCGCCACCAAAGACACACCGCAGATACACCCGCTTGATGAAATGTGCCTGTCGATCGGCCAAGCCGGTCAAGGCGCTCAACTCACTCAATGCTACGGAGTATCACCATGTTCAAGCTCTCGACTTCTTCCCTGACCCTCGGCCTGATCATCGCCGGTGGCTTGGCCCTGTCCAACGTGGCATCGGCCTCCGAATCGGAAACGTTCAGCATGAAGCAATTGGCCCACGGCTACAGCCAAGTCCAGGCCGACACCGCAGAAAAGCCGGCAGAAGGCAAATGTGGCGAAGGCAAGTGCGGCGCCGGCGAGTAACCCTTTGCGTGGGGTATGTCGTAGCCCCACATCCCTGACTGAACGGAGATCATG
>DQGF01000128.1:0-423 GCA_003525045.1 Pseudomonas sp.
CGGCGGCGGCATGGGCATTGCCACCCTCATCGAACGCCTCTGAGCCCCGACTTCAAGGAAATACGTTAATGACCGAAGCCATTCGTTACGAAAAAGGTCAGGACCAGATCGTCGTCCTGACCATCGATATGCCGGGCCAGAGCGCCAACACCATGAACGCGGTCTACCGCGACGCCATGGCCGCCTGCATCACCCGACTGGTCGCAGAGAAGGACGCCATTGCCGGCGTCATCATCACCTCGGCGAAGAAAACCTTTTTCGCCGGTGGCGACCTCAATGAGCTGATCAAGGTTGGCAAGCCCGAAGCCAAAACCTTTTATGCCATGGTGCTGAACCTCAAGGGTCAACTGCGCACCCTGGAAACCCTGGGCAAACCGGTGGTCGCCGCAATCAATGGCGCGGCGCTGGGCGGTGGTTGGGAGC
>DQGF01000128.1:713-964 GCA_003525045.1 Pseudomonas sp.
CGCTGGGCGGTGGTTGGGAGATCTGCCTGGCCTGCCATCATCGTGTGGCGCTGGATCATCCATCCGTACAGCTCGGTCTGCCAGAAGTGACCCTCGGCCTCCTGCCGGGCGGCGGCGGGGTGGTGCGCATGGTGCGCATGCTGGGCTTGGAAAAAGCCCTGTCGTACCTGCTCGAGGGCAAGAAAGTCCGGCCACAACAAGCGCTGCAGGCGGGTTTGATCGACGAACTGGCGGCTGATCGCGAAGAAATG
>DQGF01000128.1:1282-6102 GCA_003525045.1 Pseudomonas sp.
CTGATCGCGAAGAAATGCTGGCCAAAGCGCGGGCCTGGATCATTGCCCATCCAACGGCGGTGCAGCGCTGGGACGTGAAGGGCTACCAGATTCCGGGTGGCACGCCGGCGAATCCGAAAGTCGCGCAGATGCTGGCCCTTGCACCGTCGATCCTGCGCAGCAAAACCCAGGGCTGCATGCCCGCACCGGAAAAAATTCTCTGCGCCGCCGTTGAAGGCGCCCAGGTAGATTTCGACACGGCGCACCTGATCGAAACCCGCTACTTCACGGAACTGACCACCGGCCAAGTATCGAAAAATCTGATCGGCACCTTCTGGTTTCAGCTTAACGAAATCAATGCCGGCGGTTCGCGGCCCCAGGGTTTTGCGCCCTGTGCGACGCAAAAAATCGGTGTGCTCGGCGCCGGGATGATGGGCGCCGGTATCGCTTTCGTCAGCGCATCGGCCGGCATTGACGTGGTACTCAAGGACATCAGCCTCGCGGCAGCGCAGAAGGGCAAGGCCCACTCGGCGACGCTGCTGGACAAGAAAGTCGCGCGCGGCCAGTTGATCCAGGAGCAGCGTGAGGCGATTCTGGCGCGGATCCATCCCACCGATAGCGATGCGGATCTGGCCGGTTGCGACCTGATCATCGAGGCGGTATTCGAAGACCGGGAGCTGAAAGCCAAAGTCTCTTCGGCCGCGCAAAAAGTTGTCGGTCCGCACGCAGTGATCGCCTCCAATACCTCGACCTTGCCGATCAGCGGTTTAGCCACGGCGGTGCCGGATCAGACGAAGTTTATCGGCCTGCATTTCTTCAGCCCTGTGGAGAATATGCCGCTGGTAGAAATCATCAAGGGCACCCATACCAGCGACGAAACCCTGGCCCGCGGGTTCGATTTCGTCCTGCAAATCAAGAAAACCCCGATTGTGGTCAACGACAGTCGCGGCTTCTTCACTTCGCGGGTGTTCGGCACGTTCACCAACGAAGGCATCGCCATGCTTGGCGAAGGCGTGAGCGCGCCGATGATCGAGACCGAAGCGCGCAAGGCCGGCATGCCCATCGGGCCTTTGGCGATCTCCGACGAAGTTTCCCTCAGCCTGATGAGCCATATCCGCGAGCAAACCGCCAAAGACCTGCAAGCCGAAGGCAAACCTCCGGTCGAGCACCCGGCGTTCGCCGTGATTGATGTGCTGCTCAATGAATACAAACGCTCCGGTAAAGCCGCAGGCGGCGGTTTCTATGAGTATCCGGCCGGTGGCCAGAAGCATCTGTGGCCAGAGCTGAAAAGCCGATTCGAGAGAGGCGACGGGCAGATTTCGCCGAAGGACGTGCGTGATAGGCTGCTGTTCGTGCAAGCCATCGAAACCGTGCGCTGCGTAGAGGAGGGCGTGCTGACCTCGACGGCGGATGCCAATGTCGGCTCGATCTTCGGTATCGGCTTCGCGGCCTGGACCGGCGGCGCACTGCAGTTCATCAACCAGTACGGCGTGAAGGACTTCGTCGCCCGCGCCCAGTACCTGGCCGGGCAATATGGCGAGCGATTCGCTCCGCCCGCGCTGTTGCTGATGAAAGCCGCAAAAGGGCAGACGTTCTAAGGGACCGATGACGCATTCCGGGGCTTGCCTCGCCACCCTGTTTCGAGGCACGCTCTGGGGTGTGCATTATTCCCATCATGTGTCAGGTATTTTTTATGTCGTTACGCATCTGCATTCTGGAAACCGACATCCTGCGTCCAGAACTGGTCGATCAGTATCAGGGTTACGGGCAGATGTTCCAGCGTCTGTTTTCGCAGCAACCCATCGACGCCGAGTTCACCGTCTACAACGTGATGCAGGGTGAATATCCCGGTGATGAGCTGACCTTTGACGCTTACCTGGTCACTGGCAGCAAGGCTGATTCCTTCGGCACCGACCCATGGATTGAAACCCTCAGGGCTTATCTGCTGAACCGCTACGAGCGCGGCGACAAACTGCTGGGCGTGTGCTTCGGCCATCAATTACTGGCGTTGCTGCTGGGCGGCAAGAGCGAGCGCGCGACCCAAGGCTGGGGCGTCGGCACGCATAGCTACAAACTCGCCGCCAAGGCGCCGTGGATGAGCCCGGTGCGCGAAGAACTGACGTTGTTGATCAGTCACCAGGACCAGGTGACGGCGCTACCGGAAAACGCCACGGTGATTGCCTCAAGCGATTTCTGCCCGTTCGCCGCGTACCACATCAACGATCAGGTGCTGTGCTTCCAGGGGCATCCGGAGTTCATACACGATTACTCCCGGGCGTTGCTGGATATTCGTCAGGAGGCGCTGGGCGAACAGGTTTATCAGAAGGGTGTGGCCAGCCTGGAGCATCAGCACCATGGCGCCACGGTTGCCGAGTGGATGATGCGGTTTGTGGCGCACAAGCCTGAAGCGGCTAAAGGCTGAAAGCTTCGCGGGCAAAGCCTCGCTCCTACAAGATGTCGGTGTTCCTGTAGGAGCGAGGCTTGCCCGCGAATCTTGCAAACGCCTCGGTGTCGGCTACAACCACCCCGACCTCTTGAAACTCGCCCACAAACCCACACACCCCACCGCAATAAATCCCAACACCGCGAAATACCCGTAATCCCACGTCAACTCGGGCATGTTCTGGAAATTCATCCCGTAAATCCCCGCCACCGCCGTCGGGAACGCCAGAATCGCCGCCCAGGCCGCAAACTTGCGCTGTACCACGCTCTGCCGTGACGCCTCCAGCAACACCCCGACCTCGATCGTCTGACTGGCAATGTCCGCCAGGGTCGTCAGGTCTTCCATTTGCCGCGTCACGTGGATCTGCACATCGCGAAAGTACGGGCGCATATTCTTGTCGATGAACGGAAAGCTCAGCTTCTGCAGTTCCTCGCCGATTTCCACCATCGGTGCCGCGTAACGGCGCAGACGCAAGACATCACGGCGCAGACTGTGGAGTTTTTGAATGTCGCGCTCGTTCAGGGAACCGCACATGACATTGGTTTCCAGCTCATCGATCTCGGCATGGATCGCTTCACCCATGGGCTGGTAGTTTTCGATCACGAAGTCGAGGATGGCATAGAGTACGAAATCTTCCCCATGCTCCAGCAACAGCGGACGCGCCTCGCAGCGCTGTCGGACATAGGCGTAGGACGCCGAGTGACCATTGCGAGCAGTAATGATGTAGCCGTTGCCGGCAAAGATGTGAGTCTCGATGAACTCCAGCTTGCCTTCATTGCGGATCGGCGAATAGGTGACGATAAACAGTGCGTCGCCGAAGGTTTCGAGTTTCGGTCGACTGTGTTTTTCCAGGGCATCTTCGATCGCCAGTTCGTGCAGGTTGAACTGGCGTTGCAGATTGAACAGCTCCTGAGCATTCGGCTCTTCCAGGCCGATCCAGACAAAATGGCCCGGTTTTGCAGCCCAGGCCGCGCCTTCGTCGAGGGTGATATTGGTGACTTTCTTACCGGCGCTGTAAACCGCAGCAGCAACAACTCTACCCATGATTCAGGTTCACTTCTTGTTTGCAGGTGGCAGTGGCAGGCAGTATTGAGCTTAGCCTTGTCTGCTGCTTGAGAGTCAGCAAAGTCTGCAGAGTTCGTAGGCAAAAAGCTCGCGGGCAAAAGAAAACCCGCACCAGGCGGGCTTCTTTCAAGCGGCTTGCAGTTGCCGGTCCATCGAGGCGATGCACTCGCGCATCTGCTCGCGGCACTGCTCAATCAGCTGCGGCATGTCATCCAGGCTCAATCCAGCCGTAGGAATCGCCGGCAGCGAGCGGATCAGAATCTTCCCACTGCGCCAGCGGTTCAAGCGCATGTGTTTGACGTAAGTACTGACACACACCGGCACGATCGGCACGCCCGCAGCAATCGCCATCTGGAATGCGCCTTTCTTGAACGGCAGCAACTCTTCGCCGAGGTTGCGCGTGCCTTCCGGGAACACCCAGATCGAGGTGTCTTCATTTTGCAGGGTGTGAGTGGTGGTCAACATCGACTTGCGCGCCTTCTGCGCATTGCCACGGTCGATCAACACATTGCCCGCCAGCCAGAACAACTGACCGAACAGCGGCACCCACTTCAGGCTCTTCTTGCCGATGCACACGGTGCGGCGGGGCACCACATTGCCGAACACAAACAGATCGTAGTTGGACTGGTGGTTGGCGATGATCACGCAGCTGTCGGGTTTATTCATCAAGGGCCCGACGTCGGCCTTGACCTGCAAACGCAAAATACACATCGCCGGCCACGCGTATAAACGCGCGCACCAACGGCTGTTGTCCGGATTGAACGGGCGGCACAGGCCCAGCAACACTCCGAGCACACCGGCCAGAATAAAGTGCAGCCCGATCAATAACATACGAAACACAACCAGCATTTACAGGCCCCACCGGGACAAAAGGTGGCGCAGTGTACGGATGTGCACTGTTTTCGGCAATTGCCGCTGTAGGTCGGAGATAGCCGATATTTGAGCGCATGTTTCCGGCTTGTGGGTCATACGCGGACTAGAGCGGTCGTAGGCTTTTCAACAGAGCGTGTATTAAAAAGCCCGACACGACGGCCGGGCTTTTCGATGTGGCAGGCTTGGGCTTAACCCCGATGCTCCTGATCCAGGATGATCGCGTTGTCCAGGGTCTCCAGCAGCGCCTTGCGCACTTTGAGCTTGGTGTTCTTGTGCGCCGTCATGTTGATCTTCTTCAACTGACGCGCCGCTGCCAACGCCGCACCTTGCAGTTCCTCGGCCGATACCACCACGTCGAGGAAGCCGGCATCCACGGCGCTCTGCGGATTGAACATCTCGCCATTGATCACCGAACGGTGGAACGCTGACTTGCGCAGACGATCACGGGCGATCTCAATGC
>DQGF01000128.1:6380-6831 GCA_003525045.1 Pseudomonas sp.
CGCAGACGATCACGGGCAATCTCGATGCCGGCGTGGTGCATGGTCATGCCGATCTGCACCTCGTTCAGACCAATGCTGAACGGACCGTCGACACCAATACGATAGTCGGCCGACAACAGCAGGAACGCACCCTTGGCCACCGCATGCCCAGGGCACGCCACGATCACCGGGAATGGGTGCGACAACAGGCGACGGGCCAGGGTCGAACCGGCAGTCACCAGCGCCACGGCTGCTTCAGGACCGGATGTCATCACCTTCAAATCGTAACCGCCGGACAGAATCCCTGGCGTACCGGTAATGATCACCACCGCACGATCAGTCACCGCCTGATCCAGAGCAGCGTTAAATGCAGCAATCACGTCTGGCGAGATCGCATTGACCTTGCCATTGCTCAAGGTCAGGGTCGCGATACCGTCTTCGAGATGGTAGGAAATCAACTCACTCATGACGC
>DQGF01000530.1:0-2005 GCA_003525045.1 Pseudomonas sp.
TTCCGAGCGATCCTTCTTCGCCGACAAGCCTGGCTCCTACGGCGAACCGGGCGCCTCGGCTTGGCCGTGGACGAAAAAGATGGTCTGAACGGACGATGAAAAAAACTCTCGACAAGCCGAGCATCGAGTCAACTAGAACAAGACCGGGAGCACCCGCAGTGAACCAATCCCCCCCCGTGACATGGCGAACGCACTACGCGCTTTTCGTGCTCGCCAGTATCTATGTGTTCAACTACATCGACCGCCAGTTGATGGCCATTCTGATCGAGCCGGTGAAGCTTGAATTTGGCATTTCCGATACCGGCATCGGCCTGCTTTCGGGCGTGACATTCGCGGTGTTCTACACCGTGTTCGGCTTCCCGCTGGGGCGCCTTTCGGATCGTATCGGGCGCAAGCCGGTGATCGCTTTCAGCTGCATCGCCTGGAGCCTGATGACCATGCTCTGCGGCATGGCCGGCAACTTCCTGACCCTGGTGCTGGCGCGGGTCGGCGTGGCCATTGGCGAGGCCGGCGGCACGGCGCCCTCGGTGGCCATGGTCTCGGATTTGTACCCGGCGCGGCACCGCTCCACGGCGCTGTCGGTGTTGATGCTCGGTTCCAGTCTGGGAGCGATTGTCGGCCTGGGCCTGGGTGGCTGGATCGCCCAGCACCACGGTTGGCGCTACGCGTTCTTGTTGATCGGCGCTCCCGGTATCTTCCTCGGCCTGCTACTGCTGCTGACCGTGCGTGCACCCAAGCGCGTAACACCGCTGGGCACCGTCGCGGCGCAACAGGATGGCTGGCTCCAGACCCTGGCCGAGCTGTTTCGCATGCCCTCGTTCCTGTGGCTGGTACTCACCGGCGGCGCGGCGGCAATTGCCGGCTACGCCATCGGCACCTGGAGCCCAAGCTTCCTGATCCGCTCCCACGGCCTCAACCTGCAGGAGGCCGGTTTCCTGGTAGGCGTGGTGGGCGGCACCGGTTCGACCATCGGCACCCTGGTCTGCGGCATGCTTACCGACCGCATGGCGCGGCGCGATGTCGGCTGGCAAATCGGTGTGCCGCTGCTGGGCACGCTGATCAGCATCCCTTTCGCCCTGGCGTTTTTCCTCTGGCCACAAGGCACGGCATTCCATATTGGCAGCATCGCCGTGCCGCAAGCGTTCCTGTTCTACAGCGCCTTCGGCTTCTTTGGTGTGTGGTGGGCAACGCCTTGCCTGAGCGCCATCACCCACCTGTTCCCGGCCACGCGACTGGCCCAGGCCACGGCGATTTTCGTCATGTCCATGACCCTGTTGGGCGTCGGCGTCGGGCCATTGCTGGTGGGCATGCTCAGCGACTTCTTCGTGCCGACCCTGGGCGGTGAATCCCTGCGTTATGCCCTCGCCTCGTCGGTGTCGCTGCTGGTACTGGCCAGCGTGTTCCTGACGCTGGCGTTGCCACGTTACCGTCAGCAGATGAAGATCCCCGCCCCGGTTCTCACACCGGTGCAGGTCGTTACTGCCTGACCCCTTCCCCCACATCACAGCGCCGCTTGAACCCTGCCCGGTTCCAGCGGCTTTTTTATGAGGACGTCATGAGCACCAGCGCCCAACAGATCAGCAACCTGCTCTACCGTTACGCCGAATACCTGGACAGCGGACAACTGGTCGAAGCCGCCGAGCTGTTTCGTCATGCCCGCATTAAGGTACAAAGCCAGGACTGCCTTGATCACACAGCCCTGCTGGGCATCTGGCAGCAACGAATCAAGATCTACCCCTGCGGCACACCCCGCACCAAACACATCATGAGCAATACCATCATCGACATCGACGAAACCTCGGGAACCGCGACGGTTCGCTCCTGCTACACCGTGCTGCAGGCCACCGACTTGATGCCCCTGCAAGTCATCGCCGCCGGTCGTTACCTGGATGAATTCGAACGTGTCGACGGGGTTTGGCGGTTCAGCTTTCGTGATTATTCGCACCTGGAAATGATGGGGGACTTGAGGGGACATTTGTTGATGTAGGAGCGAGCGGGCGGCGAT
>DQGF01000530.1:2314-3419 GCA_003525045.1 Pseudomonas sp.
GGAGCGAGCGGGCGGCGATCCGACTTGCCCTCGAAGAACTCCTCTCTGTAGGAGCGAGGCTCGCCCGCGAAGAACGATAACGCAGTGCAGCAGACACACCGCGGCGTCCAGTTCGCCTTGTAGGAGCGAGGCTTGCCCGCGAAGAACGGTAACGCGGTGCAGCAGACACACCACGACAGTTCGCCTTGTAGGAGCGAGGCTTGCCCGCGAAGAACGATAACGCAGTGCAGCAGACACACCGCGACGTCCAGTTCGCCCTGTAGGAGCGAGGCTTGCCCGCGAAGAACGGTAGCGCTGTGCAACAGGTACACCGCGGCGTCCAGTTCGCCCTGTAGGAGCGAAGCTTGCCCGCGAAGAACGGTAGCGCGGTGCAGCAGGTACACCGCGGCGTCGGGTTCGCCGGCAAGCCTGGCTCCTACAGATACCTCATGTTCGTTGATATCGGCTCATAACCACACGGCATCCCACAGCGGATAGTCCCCGATTTTCTTGACCAAACCCATCCGCAACGGATTGGCCACGATATAGCGGGCCACAGCCTGCAGGTCTTCTTCCCTGCGGATGGCCCGGTCATGAAAACCATGCTGCCAGAGTGAACCATTACGGTCGATCGAGCGATTCAACGCGAGGGTGATACGAGATTTTGTCCGCGCCATTACGTAAGAGAGCGTGCTGTTTTTAAGCTCGATCAGCCAATGTAGATGATCCGGCATGACAACCCAGGCCAGCGAAAGGGCTAGCTCTTCTTGCTGAGCTTTCCTCAACGCATTAACCACGAGGCGACCCTGTTTAAAGTCTGTAAATACGGGTTCCCGGTTCTGAACGACAGTGGTGACCAGATAAACCTGACCCGGCGCTGAATAGCGACCGGTGCGCAGTCGATTTGCATGACGAATCTTTGGCATGGGTAATCCTCCTTGATCATGGCGCTGTCTGTTCAGGCTAGATCCGTGGAGGAAGATGGTGGGTGAACTGTTGTTCCCGATGTGTCTGTCGAGATCGGTTCGCTTGGTTCGCCTGTAGGGAGCGAGGCTTGCCCGCGAAGAACGATAACGCGGTGTAGCAGGTAGACCTTGGCGCCTGGTTCGCCTGTAGGAGCGAGGCT
>DQGF01000588.1:0-2556 GCA_003525045.1 Pseudomonas sp.
CTACCAGACTGCTCCACCCCGCGACAAAGCTGGGGCGGAAGTATACGACCGATCCCTGACAGGGTCAATGTAACCTTCCACCTACAAGAAAGCCCGCAACAGCGGGCTCTCCTGATAATTGGTACCGAGAAGGGGACTCGAACCCCTACACCCTATGGGCACAACCACCTCAAGGTTGCGTGTCTACCAATTCCACCACCTCGGCAATACTACGTTTGAAACCCTTCTTACTTTTGCTCTTGAGCTGGAGGCACGTCAGTCGCTGGAGTAGCCGACTTTTGCTCTTGAAGCACCGGGACATCATCAGAAGCCGGTTGTTGCTTTGGAACTTCCAACACTGCCGGGTTTGGCAAACCTACTTGAGTCAGCTGGTGAGCCTTCTCTTTAGCAAAGTAACCTAACCCTAAGCTGGTTATGAAGAAACCGGCGGCAAGTATAGCAGTAAACTTACTAAGAAAGGTAGAGGAACCTTGGCTTCCGAACACAGTATTTGAAGCACCTGCTCCGAAAGACGCGCCAGCATCCGCACCTTTACCCTGCTGCAGCAAAACCAGAGCAACTACGCCCAATGCACCCAGCAGATGAAAAACGACTACGACTGTTTCCAGCATTTTTTCAGTTTCCCGCGGCGCGACAAATCGCACCGAACTCATCTGCATTCAGGGAAGCCCCACCAATGAGCCCCCCATCGATATCCGGCATGCCGAACAGTTCGACCGCATTGGCCGCCTTCACGCTGCCGCCGTATAGAAGCCGCACACCTTGTGCGACTTCAGAATTCTCTGCCGCCAACTGAGCGCGAATGGCTGCGTGCACATCCTGCGCCTGTTGCGGCGAAGCAGTCAGCCCGGTGCCAATGGCCCAGACCGGCTCGTAAGCGATTACTGCCTTTGCAAAGACACCAACACCCAGCTCCTCAATGATACTGCCCAGCTGACGCCCGACAACCTCAAGAGTTTTCCCGGCTTCGCGCTGCTCAAGGGTTTCCCCTATGCACAACACCGGAATCAAGCCACATGCCTGTGCCGCTGCGAACTTGCGAATCAGCATACCGTCCTGCTCGCCCATTATCTGGCGGCGTTCGGAGTGCCCGACAAGTACCAGGGAACAACCTGCATCCACCAACTGACTCGGTGCGACTTCGCCGGTCAATGCGCCTTGCATGGATTCCACCGCAGAGTTCTGCGCGCCGATCGAAATCGACTGGCCTTTCAAGCCATCAATCACTTGATTGATATGCAGGCAAGGCGGGAATACCGCAACGTCAACATCGCTCGGCAAGTCCAGACGACGAAGGCCGTCAATCAGCTCAGCGACGCTGGTGCGGGTACCGTGCATCTTCCAGTTACCAGCTACCATAGGGCGACGCATGCTGTACCTCGTCGGTCAAAGTGGGCGCAGATGTTACCCAACACAATCATGGCTGGCAAGCCGAATTCAGGCAGAAACTTCACTAACCAGGTTTGCCAGCTCTTCGGCGTAGCCGCGAACCTGTGTTTCGTCTTCGCCTTCGACCATTACCCGCACCAACGGCTCCGTCCCGGACTTGCGCAACAGCACACGCCCCCGACCGGCCATGGCCTGGGTAACGCGCTCGCTGGCCTCTTTGACCGCCGGATGATCGAGGGGGCTTGCACCACCACCGAAACGCACATTGATCAGCACCTGAGGGCACTTGCGCAACGCCTGACGCGATTGCGCCAATCCTTCGGAGCGAGTCTTCAGCGCCATCAGTACCTGCAACGCGGCAATGATCGCGTCACCGGTGGTGGTATGGCTGAAGCAGACAATGTGCCCCGAGTTTTCACCACCCACCAGCCAATCGCGCTCCTGCAACTCGGAGATGACGTAACGATCGCCGACATTGGCCCGTACAAAAGGAATCGACAGATCCGCCAGGGCCAGTTCCAGCCCCAGGTTACTCATCAGCGTACCGACCACACCGCCCTGCAACTTGCCGCGCTCATGCAGATCGCGGGCAATGATGAACAGTAACTCATCACCGTCGACGACCGCACCGGTGTGATCAACCATTTGAACCCGGTCACCATCACCGTCAAAGGCGATACCCAAATCGGCATGCTCGGCCAATACGGCAGCCTGCAACGGCTCCATATGGGTCGAACCGCAATTGTCATTGATGTTCAGGCCGTTGGGATGGGCAGAAAGCACAACGACATCGGCGCCCAACTCACGGAATACACTAGGCGCAACCTTGTAGGTCGCACCGTGAGCGCAATCGAGGACGATCTTCAGGCCCGCGAAGCTGGTGCCAGTCGGGACGCTGCTTTTGCAGAATTCGATGTAGCGGCCCGAAGCATCGTTGATGCGCGAAACCTTGCCGATCTTGCTCGACTCGACGACGGTCATCGGGGTGTCGAGCAACTCTTCGATCATATGTTCGACTTCATCCGGAAGCTTGGTGCCCTTTCCGGAGAAAAACTTGATGCCGTTGTCATCGTGAGGATTATGCGAGGCGCTGATCACGATGCCTGCTTCAGCATGGAAGGTGCGTGTCAGATAAGCGATGGCCGGCGTCGGCATCGGGCCCAGGAG
>DQGF01000588.1:2852-3024 GCA_003525045.1 Pseudomonas sp.
ATCGGGCCCAGGAGCATGACGTCGGCACCCGCCGACGTCAGTCCGGCCTCAAGCGCCGATTCGAACATGTAGCCGGAGATCCGGGTGTCCTTGCCCACCAGCACTTTGCAGGCGCCCATTTTCCGGAACGCCATGCCCGCAGCCCAACCGAGCTTGAGCATGAAATCAGGAG
>DQGF01000011.1 GCA_003525045.1 Pseudomonas sp.
GCCTTCGCCGGCAAGCCTGGCTCCTACGACTGGGATGGTCCCAAACATCTTCATCGGGCACGACGTTCTTTAACTTGAAGGGTTCAAATGAAAAACACAATTTTGAAAGCTACTTTTATGGCAGCCATGGTCGGTATCTCCGCAGGCGAGGCCGGGGCCGCAGACTACAAAAAGAACCCGTTTACCTTGGCCTACGACGGCGCAATTGCGAAGAATGAGCCTGGGAAAGGTCAATATCCATCCGGTCACTTATAAGCTCAACGGCCTGGATATTTCGGCCAACGTTTATACCCCGGCCAACTACGATGCGAAGAAGGTTTATCCGACTGTGGTGGTGGCGCACAATCGGTCCTCCCTGGTGCGGGTACTGGGAAGACTGGTGCCAACCCTTCCCTGGTTACCACCTCTACTACCCCAACCGTCGCGAACACTTGTCAGCGTTTGGGGTAGTGGTTGAAGCGTTGCGTTATAAGCGTTGAGCGAAGGGGGAAGGCCCGCACAGGTCAACTCGTTCACGCTGAAAAAGCTGACCTACTCGGATTTAGACCCAGCATCGGGCATCAACGTCGCAATCAACGCCCGCACTGTGCCTGGCAGCGCGTCGAGCTCACGCACCAGGATGCTGCGCTCACGCACGGCCCAGGGTTCGTCGAGTGCGAGGGTGACCAGGTGCATGGTGCGACTGTGACGTACCGCCGCGGATTCGGGGATGATGCCGATGCCCACGCCTGCTTCCACCATGCGGCAGATCGCCTCGAAGCTGGAGACTTGAATCCTCAGCGACAGATTCTGGCCGATCCGCTCGACGTGGTCGCGCAGGAAGCTCAGCAGTGTGCTGCCTTCATGCAGACCGATGTGCTGAAACGCCAGCGTCTGTTTCAGCGTGACTTTCTTTTGGTTCGCCAGCTCATGGCCCACGGGCACGGCGAGTACCAGGCGGTCAGTGCTGAAATGAATCACCTGCAACCCGGCAGCCTCCACCGGCCCGGCGATGATCCCCATGTCGGTGCTGCCATCCAGCACGCCGCGCACGATATCCCGCGATAAGCGCTCCTGCAGGTCTACCGTCACGCCGGGGCGTTTGGCGAGAAAACCCGCCAGCACCTCCGGCAGAAATTCGGTCACTGCCGTGGTGTTGGCAAAGATGCGGATGTGGCCGGCCGAATCAGTGCCGAAGTGGGTGAACTCGGCTTTCAGGTACTCCACCTGGTTCATGATCAGGCGCGCGTGCTTGAGCAACTTGTGCCCGGCCGGCGTCAGTTCCACGCCGCGGCTGTCGCGGTATAGCAGGCGGGTGTCGAGCTGGCCTTCCAGCGCTTTGATGCGGGCGCTGGCGGCAGCAGGCGAGAGAAATGCCCGGCGAGCGCCCTGGGTCAGGCTCGGCGACTCACCGATATGAATGAAAAGACGCAGGTCAGCCAGGTCGAAGTGCATGGTTGGGTCCGAACATTACAAGACGCGTTCAGCATACATGAACGCCGGTATACGCAAATGCAAATTCTCAGAATGCCGAGCGGCTCGCATGATCGGTGCATAACAACAAATGCAGAGGCAGCCTGGTTATGAATGTTTCAAGTTCGCCAACGGATTTCAGTGCCTGGATTGGCCGTACGCAAGAGGCCCATGACGTACTGAGCCGCAACCTGATCAAGCGCATCGCCGCCACCTTCGGCGAAGCGACACCGGCCGATGGCGATGCGCTACCGCCGCTCTGGCAGTGGTGCTTTTTCCAGGAGCCGGTGTTCGAAACGCAACTGGGCGACGATGGTCATCCAGCGCGTGGCGGATTTTTGCCTCCCGCCGACAACCGTAATCGGATGTGGGCCGGTGGCCGGGTCGAGTTCATCGAGCCGCTCAAAGTCGGCGCCGAGGCTCATCGTTTATCGACCATCCTGCATATCGAGGAAAAGCAAGGCCGGACCGGTTCGCTGCTGTTCGTCACGGTACGTCATGACTACTCGCAGAACGGTCAGCTGTGCGTGCGTGAAGAACAGGACATCGTCTACCGCGAACCCAACCCACCCAAGCTCAACAGCGGCGAAGCACCGGGACCCGGCGACTGGAGTGAAACCATTTCGCCCACGCCGACACTGTTATTCCGCTACTCCGCCGTGACCTTCAACGGCCACCGCATTCATTACGACTTCCCCTACGTCACCGATGCCGAAGGCTATCCGGGCCTGGTGGTGCATGGGCCAATGATCGCCACCTTCAACCTGCGCGCCTTCATCCGCGCCAACCCCGACAAGCGCGTGCGGCATTTCGCTTATCGCGGCGTACGCCCATTGAACGTCCCCACGCCCTTCCACGTGGGGGGTCGCATCGTCGAGGCAGGCAAGGCGCAATTGTGGGCCGGCAATGACGCTGGTGTGGCCCAAAGCGCTGAGGTCGTTTTCGACTGAAACCCTTTTCCGTGAATGCACCGCCTGACCTGGGTGGCGCGCCGCTGATCGATCCCGAGAGCACAACCATGAATCCGTACGACGACGAAGACCTCAATGCCATCCGCGAGGGCGTGCGCGCCCTGTGCGCCGAATTCGACGCGGCTTACTGGCGCACTATCGACGAACAGAAAGGCTTTCCCGAAGCCTTCGTCAAAGCCCTGACCGACGCCGGCTGGTTGTCGGCGATGATCCCTGCCGAATACGGCGGGTCGGGTCTGGGGCTGGCCGAAGCGTCGGTCATTCTTGAAGAAGTGAACGCTTGCGGTGGCAACTCCGGCACCGTCCACGGTCAGATGTACAACATGTTCACCCTGCTGCGCCATGGCAGCGCGGCGCAGAAAAGCCACTATCTGCCAAAGCTCGCCAGCGGGGAGCTGCGTCTGCAATCGATGGCCGTGACCGAGCCCACCACGGGCACCGACACCACCAAGATCAAGACCACCGCGGTCAAACAAGGCGACAAATACGTGATCAACGGCCAGAAGGTCTGGATCTCGCGGGTTCAGCATTCCGACCTGATGATCCTGCT
>DQGF01000046.1:0-149 GCA_003525045.1 Pseudomonas sp.
GAATTTGTCCTGCATTACCAACCCAAGCTGGACCTGGGCAGCGGTCAGGTGGTCGGCGCCGAGGCCTTGATCCGCTGGCATAAACCGGGGCATGGCTGCGTCTATCCTTCGGACTTCATAGGCGTGGCCGAAGACAGCGGCTTGATCGT
>DQGF01000046.1:469-604 GCA_003525045.1 Pseudomonas sp.
AGCAAATGGGTGCTGGCCCAGGCCTGTCGCCAAGTTTGCGCGTGGCAGGCGGCCGGGCTGCCGAAAATCTGCATGTCGGTGAACGTGTCGGCCATCGATTTCCGCCAACGGGACTTTGTCGATGGCATCGAGCAG
>DQGF01000046.1:959-11385 GCA_003525045.1 Pseudomonas sp.
AGCTGGAAATCACCGAAGGCGTGTTGATGCAAAACATCGATGCCACCGTCACTTCCCTGAACCGGATCAAGGCCTTGGGGGTGAGGCTGGCCATCGATGACTTCGGCACTGGTTATTCCAGCCTGAGTTACTTGCGACGCTTTCCCATCGACGTGCTGAAAATCGATCAGTCGTTCATTCGCAACTTGAGCAGCGACAGCAACGACGCGGCCCTGGTCAGCGCCATCATCAGCCTGGGGCGCAGCCTCAAGCTGACCATCATTGCCGAAGGAGTGGAAACCCTCGAGCAGCTGGATTTCCTCAAGGCCCATCAATGCGAGGAAGGTCAGGGTCACTACTTCAGCAAAGCCGTGGAGCCGGAGGCCTTCGTCCGGTACCTGCGGTCGGTGCAGCCTTCTTCATCCGTCGCCACGTGAACGATGCGCAAAGACACACAGGCCATCGGCCAAGGAATCATCAGATGTCGCCCTCCTTTCACCGCCTGCTTCTGGTGCCGTTGTTCGGGCTCTGTCTGAGCGCTGGCGCCGCCCCGCTGGATGAACCGCTCAAACCTCTGCCAGCGGTGCCCCAGCAGAATCCGCTGCGGGTCGAACTCGGTCGCCAGTTGTTCAACGAATCGCGCCTGTCGGTCAACGGCTCTTTAGCCTGTTCAAGCTGCCATCAGTTGGCAAACGGCGGCGCCGACAACAAGACATTCTCGATCGGTTTCGCCGGTCTTCCGGTAGGGATCAATACCCCCAGCGTGTTCAACGCCAGCCTCAACTTTCGGCAATTCTGGAACGGTCGGGCCGACACCCTGGAAACCCAGATCCACGAAGTGGTGCAGAGCCCCAGCGAAATGGGCAGCAACTGGGAACATGTGGTGCAGACGCTGTCCGCCGATCCGGCTTATCGGACCTCGTTCGCCAACGCCTACCCGGACGGCGTGACCCTGAACAATGTGCAAAATGCACTGGCCACCTACGAACGCACGTTGCTCAGCAGCAACTCACGCTTCGATCAATATCTACTGGGAGATACCGCGATTCTCAGCCGGGAGGAAAAATACGGTTACCAACGCTTCAAGGAATACGGCTGCATCGCCTGCCATCAAGGGGTGAACATCGGCGGCAACATGTTCCAGAAGTTCGGGGTGATGGGCGATTACTTCCAGGTTCGGGGTCAGCCTGTCGAATCCGATCTGGGCCGTTATCTGGTGACCCGGGACGAAGAGGACCGCAACGTGTTCAAGGTGCCAAGCCTGCGCAACGTCGCCGTGACCGCGCCGTACTTTCACGATGGCTCGGCCGAAACCCTCGAAGAGGCGGTGGACGTGATGTTCAAGTTCCAGCTCGGGCGCATTCCTTCCACCGCGGACAAAACCCTGATCATCAAATTCCTCAAGACCCTGACCGGTGAATGGGGAGGCAAAACTTTATGAGAATGTCTCAACGTCGCAACCTGGCGTTACTGGGCATCGTCGCCGTGATGCTGGCCTCGACGCTGCTGTTCCTGTACCTCAAATCCAACTCGAACCAGACCACGATCTACGCCGAATCCCGGGATTTGATCGGGCGGATCAAACAGCTGAACGCGCAATGGGAAACCGAAATCCTCAAGGCCAGGATCGCCATCAGCCACAACTATGATCCGCTGGTCGCACCGCTGACCGAGATGACCCACCTGTGGCAACGGTTCGACACGATGGAGTCCAGCCACGGCCGCAACGAATCAGCCACCTGGCGCGCCAGCCATGACGCATACCAGACCGCCATCCAGGAAAAGACCCGCCTGGTGGAGCAGTTCAAATCGCATAACGCCGTGCTGCGCAACTCGCTGGCGTTCCTGCCTACCGCCGAGGACGACATTCAGGAACAACTGGCCCAACTGGTGGACGGCGACAAGCTGCAACTGCAGAACATCGCCACCGACACCTATGACTTGCTGCTCAGCAGCCTGGAGTTCGCCCAGGTCACCTCCGACGACAAGGCTGCAGAGATCCTGCTCGGGTTGAGCAAACTGAGGGTGAACAAAGAGCGTCTACCTGAACAGTTCCACAGTCCGATCGATATTCTGAGCAGCCATATTTCACTGATCTTGCGCGAACAACCGGTGGTCAACCGCTTGCTGCACAACATCGAAGCCATTCCCGTTGCCGAACGCCTGGACGACATTACCAGCCTGCTGAACTCGGATCAGCAGCGGGCCGATGCGGTCGACCAGCGCTATCACTTCTACATGCTGCTGTTTTCAGTCCTGCTGGTGCTGTTTCTGGTGTACCTGGCGACTCACCTGATGCGCAGTTTCTCGGTGATCCAGCGCGTCAACAAAGCCCTGCAAACCGCCAATGACGACCTTGAATTGCGGGTAGAAGAGCGCACCCGTGAACTCAAGGACACCCAGAGCGAACTGCTCGACACCGCGCGCCAGGCCGGCATGGCCGAGATCGCCACCAATGTCTTGCACAACGTCGGCAACGTACTCAACAGCGTGAACATTTCCGCCGACCTGGTCACCCGCAAACTGCGCAGCAGCAAGGCCCAGGGCCTGGGCAAGGCGATGCAACTGATCAACGCTCACCCAGGCGACCTCGGCACCTTTCTGACCCAGGACGAGAAAGGCAAATTGCTGCCCGGCTACCTCAATCAACTGGTGGACGCGATTGCCCTGGAACAGCAAGGCATGACCGAGGAACTCGCGCAACTGAGCAAAAGTGTCGACCACATCAAGGACATCGTCGCCACCCAGCAATCCTATGCTGGCGCCAACAGCCTGATGGAACCGCTGCACATCAGCGAATTGCTCGAAGATGCCCTGCGCATGAACTCCGGCGCCCTGACCCGCCACCACGTCATGGTGGTCAAGGAATACAGCGAGGTGCCCCAGGTCATGGGCGACAAGCACCGGCTGCTGTTGATCCTGATCAACCTGATCAGCAACGCCAAGTACGCCATGTCCGATCTGAGCAATCGTCCGCGGCAAATGACCCTCGGGGTGAAAATAGTCGACGACTCCCTCCTGCAAATCAGCGTCAAGGACGACGGTGAAGGCATTGCCGAAGAGAACATGACACGGATCTTCGCCCACGGCTTTACCACCCGCAAGGAAGGTCACGGTTTCGGCCTGCACAGCTGTGCCCTGGCCGCCATCGAGATGAACGGCCACCTCACCGCCCAGAGTGATGGGCCGGGCAAAGGCGCGCTGTTCACCTTGCAGATCCCGCTCAAAACCGTCGCGGAGCCCGCATGAGTGAGCGTTCGAACCGGCGGATTCTGCTGATCGACGACACGCCGTCCATTCATGTGGATTTCCGCAAGATACTGATGCCGGCGTCGGTGCAGACTGTCGAGCTGGACGAAATGGAGGCGGCGCTGTTCGGCAGTGAAGTGAAATCCGCCGGCGTTCTGTTCGAACTGGACTCGGCGTACGGCGGGCAGGAGGGGCTGGGTAAACTCAAGTGGGCGCTGCAGCAAAACCGTCCCTACGCCCTGGCCTTCGTCGACATGCGCATGCCCGAGGGCTGGGACGGCGCACAGACCATCGAACATCTGTGGCAGCAAGACCCGCGCCTGCAAGTGGTGGTGTGCACCGCGTATTCCGACTATTCCTGGGATGAACTGCTCGATCGTTTGCAGGCCCATGACCGGTTGCTGATCCTGAAAAAGCCGTTCGACAATATTGAAGTGCAACAGATGGCCAACACCCTGCTGACCAAATGGGACATGACCGAACGCGCCTGTATGCAGATGAACCATCTGGAGCATTTGGTGCAGCGGGAAATCGACGAACGCAAACAGCTTGAATCGCAACTGGTGCAATCGGAAAAACTCGCCTCGCTGGGGCAACTCGCGGCTGGCGTCGCCCATGAAATCAACAACCCCATCGGCTTCATTTCCTCCAACCTCGGCACCCTGGATGGCTACTTCAAGCAACTGCAGGAAATGCTCGATGCCTATCGGGATGCGGAAGAGGCGATCGGCTCCAGCGAGCTTGTCGAACGTTTGCAACAGCTTCGCGAGCGGATCGAACTGGAGTTTCTGCGCGACGACATTCCGCTGCTGATCAAGGAATCCAAGGAAGGCATCAGCCGGGTCGGGCAGATCGTCAAGAACCTCAAGGATTTCTCTCGCGTGGACTCCAACCAGGAATGGCAGTGGGCCAACCTGCAACAGGGCATCGAGTCGACCCTGAACATCGTCGCCAACGAACTCAAGTACAAGGCCGATGTGGTGAAGGACTACCAGGTACTGCCCGACATCGAATGCCTGCCGTCGCAAATCAATCAGGTGATCATGAACCTGATCGTTAACGCATCCCAGGCCATTGGCCCGGAACGCGGCACCCTCACCCTGCGCACGGGGCTTGCGGTTGAAACGGTGTGGATCGAGGTGGAAGACACCGGCTCCGGCATCGCCCCGCAATGCCTGCCGAAAATCTTCGACCCGTTCTTCACCACCAAACCGGTGGGCCAGGGGACGGGGCTGGGGTTGTCCCTGTCCTATGGCATCGTGAAGAAGCACCGGGGGGAGATTTCGGTGCGTAGTGAAGTGGGTGTGGGCACCACGTTCCGGGTCGAATTACCGGTGCGTCAGACAAACCCAACCGGCTGAATATACCCCTGTAGGAGCGAGGCTTGCCCGCGAAGACATCCTTAAGGACGGCGCAAACGTGCCGGGCTGCCAGAAAGATTGCCCGGTCGGTGTCTGTGCGCCAGTATGCGCAGTCAGCATTGATGTCGACTGAACCACCGCCTTCGCGAGCAGGCTCGCTCCCACAGTGATTTGGTCCAGGCGCTGCACCGTGCTGGAAACTATTGAGTCCGAACCCAAGGTAACCGAATGAGCCTGTCACTCCTGAGCCGCTACGCCTTCTTTGCCGTCTGTGTGATTTTTACCTTCGCCAGCCTGCCTTTTCTGGCGCACGACTGGCTATGGCCAATCACCGCCGTCACCGGCATCCTCAGCCTCGTCGGCCTGTTCGATCTGCTGCAAAGCCCCCATGCAGTGCGCCGCAATTATCCGATCCTTGGCAACATCCGCTATCTGGTGGAAGGTATTCGCCCGGAGATCCGCCAGTACCTGCTCGAATCCGACAGCGACGCCCTGCCCTTCTCCCGGGCCCAGCGTTCGTTGGTCTACTCGCGCGCCAAGAACGAAAGCGCCGATAAACCTTTTGGCACCTTGATCGACGTGTATCAGTCGGGTTTCGAATTCATTGGCCACTCCATGCGTCCGGCACCACTGAGCGACCCGAGCAGTTTCCGGGTGATGGTCGGTGGCCCGCAGTGCACCCAGCCGTATTCCGCTTCGGTGTTCAACATCTCGGCCATGAGTTTCGGCTCCCTCAGCGCCAACGCCATTCGCGCCCTGAACCAGGGCGCCAAACTCGGTAACTTCGCCCATGACACCGGCGAAGGCAGCATCAGTGCCTATCACCGGGAAAACGGCGGCGACCTGACCTGGGAACTCGGCAGCGGCTACTTCGGTTGTCGCACCGCCGACGGCCGCTTCGACCCGCAACGCTTCGCGGCACAGGCGCAGACGCCTCAGGTGCGGATGATCGAGATCAAGATGAGCCAGGGCGCCAAGCCCGGTCACGGCGGCATCCTGCCCAAGCACAAAGTTACCAAAGAAATCGCCGAAACCCGCGGCATCCTGATGGGCGAAGACTGCATCTCGCCCTCGCGGCACAGCGCGTTTTCCACGCCGATCGAACTGATGCACTTCATCCAGCAGTTGCGTGAACTCTCCGGCGGCAAACCGGTGGGCTTCAAGTTCTGCCTCGGCCACCCGTGGGAATTCATGGGCATCGCCAAGGCCATGCTGGAAACCGGCATCCTTCCGGACTTCATCGTGGTCGATGGCAAGGAAGGCGGCACCGGGGCGGCGCCCGTGGAGTTCACCGACCACATCGGTGTGCCGATGCGCGAAGGCCTGCTGTTCGTGCATAACACCCTGGTGGGCCTGAACCTGCGGGACAAGATCAAACTCGGCGCCAGCGGCAAAATCGTCAGCGCCTTCGACATCGCCAGCGTCCTGGCCATCGGCGCCGACTGGGCCAACTCGGCCCGCGGCTTCATGTTCGCCATCGGTTGTATCCAGTCGCAAAGCTGCCACACCAATAAATGCCCGACCGGCGTGGCGACACAAGACAACTTGCGCCAACGCGCACTCGTCGTCCCGGACAAAGCCCAACGCGTATTCAATTTCCACCGCAACACCCTAAAGGCCCTGGCGGAAATGCTCGCCGCTGCCGGCCTCGATCACCCTTCGCAGCTGTCGGCCAAGCATTTGGTCCGGCGCATGTCGGCGACCGAGATCAAACTGTTCTCGCAGCTTCACGTGTTCCTGAAACCGGGGGAATTGCTCACTGGCGAGGTGAATGGCGAGTTTTATTCACGGATGTGGCAGATGGCGCGGGCGGACAGTTTTGAGCCCAATGAGGTGGCCGCCGCTTGAACCCGACGGCCCCGATCAAGGCGCTTTACCAGTGCAGCACCTTGATCCGGGCTGGCTCTTTCATCACGATAAAACCGTAGTCGCCCAGCAGATAAATCCGGTAGTACTGGTTTTCCAGCAACGGTGGATAACCTTGATACCCCACCCGGGTCGCGTTACGCCGCTCCCTTTCCGCCACCACATTGGTGATACCCAGCTTCGGCAGGTTTTCGGCCATCACCAAAAAGTCGATGTTCAGTAGATAGTGCAACACCGGCATCTGCTTGAACGAACCCGCGGCCCCCACCAGCCAGTAATCGGAGTAGGTCACCGACAGGTAAATGCGCTTGGCCTCGCGCAGTTCGCGACGGGATGCAATGTCGTGCGCCATGCTGGATACCGCGCTGGAGGCGAAGACTTTCTGCACTGCCAGCACCCGACCATAGGCATACGATAGCGACAGCATCGCCAACAGAGGAATCACCAGCAGTAGCGGCAGTCGCTCGTGGATTCGGGCCAACGCCAGGTGGCCCAAGTAGAACAACAAAAGTAACAGGACGGCGAAGCCCATCAGCGTCCTGGCCCCTTCATTGAAATCCCGGAAAAACAGCGCCATGCCCGACACCAGCAGTGTCACCGCCGGCACGGTCAGCACACAGATCAGGCCGATCAGCATTTTCTTCGCCGGGCTGTCCTGACGTCCCGCGACGTTGAGTCCCAGAGCAACCGCGCCGGCGATGGCACACAGCAACAATCCGGCGAACACCCAGGTAAACCCGCCGTGAAACAGCAGCACGACTTTCTCCAGCACCCGGGCGATGTTGGTATGCAGTTGCAGCAGCGGCTCCGCCGACCAGTTCAGCAGCGACGTGCGATTCTGTTGGGTGAAGGGGTAAGCACTGACGGCATAAATCAGGCAGCCAAGGATAGCCTGAGCCATTTTCCAGCCGATTAAGCCGCCCCACTGGGGCCAGGCCAATTTGTCGTTGGCGCTTCTGAGCGCCTCAAGGCAACACAGCCCGAGAAACACGTTGAAGCTCACCTGATACAACCCCAGCGCCAGGGCAATCAGGAAGGACGGCACCAGCCACTGCAGGATGCGCGAGGGGTGACGGAAGGTGATGGCGTAGATGACCGCCACCAGGCTCAAGGTCATGGCGGGGCCGTCGTATTGATAAGACAGGTTTTGCAGAAAGAAGGGGTTGTACCAGAGCGGCAACGCCACCAGGCAGCAGGCAAGCGTCGGCTGTGGGTAGTAATGAAAGGTCAGGCGGGTCAACGCCGCGGCCATGGCCAGCGTGGTGATCAACAGCGGCAAAGGAAAGATGTTCGGCGCGCCATTGCTGAACGTCAACAGGTTGTAGAACAGGTCGGCAAACAACCGCCCCTGGCTCGCCCAGGCGGTACCTGCGGAGAGTGAGCGCCAATTGTCGTCAATGTAGGGATAGTCGGCGAGGATCAGCGGCACGACGTACATAAAGGTCGCGAGTAGGAAAAACAGCCAGACCTGGCGACCTCCGAGTTCTTCGCTGACCAGTCGCTTGAGCCGGCCCATGCTAAAGCCCGAGCCGGTCTTTGCCGCCGACGATGTCTTTGACCACGTAGCGTGGCCGATGCTTGGCTTCGATGTAGATGCGGCCGACGTACTCGCCAAGGATACCGATGCCGATCAGCTGTACGCCGCCGAGAAACAGTATCGCGGTCATCAACGACGGGTAACCGGGGACGCTGTTGCCGAAGAAAATCTTGTCCAGCACCATGTAGACCGCGTACAGCACCGCAAAGATCGAAATTCCGCCACCGATGTAGGTCCACAACCGCAACGGCACCGTGCTGAACGAGGTCACGCCTTCCAGCGCCAGGTTCCAGAGTTTCCAGCCATTGAACTTACTGGTCCCCGCCGCTCGCTCGGCGCGCTCGTACTCCACGACCACTGTGGTAAATCCGGCCCACGACAGCACGCCTTTCATGAACAACTGATGCTCGGGAAGTGCGCGAATCACGTCGACTACCTTGCGGTCCATGAGTCGAAAATCACCGACGTTTTCTTCGATCCGGGTGTAAGCGATGCGGTTCAACACTTGGTAGAAGAGCGCTGCGCTGAGGCGTTTGAGGAATCCGTCGGCGGTGCGATCGCGTCGTTTGGCGAGCACCACATCGGCGCCTTTCTGCCATTCTTCAATCAACCGCGGGACGACACTGATCGGATCCTGCAGGTCCACGTCCATAGGGATTACCGCATCGCCGCTGGCATATTCCAGGCCGGCGAACAGCGCCGGCTCCTTGCCGAAATTACGCGAGAAGTTGATCAGCAATACCTGCTCATCGGCTTGCGCCAGGGCCTTGATCTGCTCGGCTGTGCGGTCGGAACTGCCATCGTTGATGAACACGATCTCGAACTCGAACTCGATCTGTTCAAGTTGCAACTCACGGCGCACCGCCAGATAAAACAGGTCGATCGCCTGCTCCTCATTGAACACCGGAACGATCAACGAGATTTTCATTGCTCACGCTCGCGAAACACCACGTATTTTGAAAACAGAAAGCCCAACACCAGGCTCAAGACCGAAAACAGGGCCACCGTCAGCAGGCCATGAAGCCGCCACACGTCACCGGCATGGCCGACGCCCAGGCTCAGCGCCCCCATGGCGCCCAAGAATAGAAGGTAGCCGCCAACCGACACCTTGGCGTCGAAGGTATACAGCGCGTTCATGTAAAAGGAGAAAGAGGCGGCAACGCAGAAAGCTGCCAGGTTGCTCACGGCCTGGCTGAAGTCGGCCGCCACACTCAGCAGGAAGAAGATTTGCCAGTGGATCAGCGTATTGGCGACCCCGACCACCGTGTAGCTGGAAAATCCTTTCCACAAGAGCCTCATGCCGCCCTCCCGCTTCAGGTCATAAAACTTTGAACCTGTCTACTGTCAAAAATCACAGGCTTGATGGCCTTTCAGACTAGCGGTTGTTTGTGACTTGCGATCTTTTGATCTTCCAAATGCAAAAGCCCCGATCACTTGACCGGGGCTTTTGCATTTCAAGCGTGACGACTTATGAAGCCGAACGCACCGCACCTTGCGACACATTGGTCGGTTGCAGCTTGAACACGTAGAACAATACCGTCAGCAGCACCAGGAACGCCGGGCCGACATAAAGTGCCACGCGGGTGTCCGGGAAGTACGCCATCAGCCCGACCACCAGCACCAGGAACGCCAGCGCCAGATAGGAGCTGACCGGGTACAGCCACATGCGGTATTTCAGGCCGGCACGTTCGCTGGCGCTCAGGCCTTTGCGGAACTTGAGCTGGGCCAGCAGGATCATCACCCAGGTCCAGATCGCACCAAAGGTGGCAATTGCCGTTACCCAGACGAAGACCTTCTCGGGTACCAGATAGTTGAGCAACACGCCCAGCAGCAAGGCACCGATCGACAGCAGCAATGCACGACGTGGCACGCCGTTGTTCGAGGTCTTGGCGAATCCGGCCGGAGCCTGGCCGTTCTGCGCCAGGCTGTAGAGCATGCGCCCGGTGCTGAAGATGCCGCCGTTGCAGGACGACAGTGCGGCCGTGATCACCACGAAGTTGATGATGCCGGCGGCGGTCTTGATGCCCAGACGCTCGAAGGTCATGACGAACGGGCTGCCCTGAGTACCGATTTCGTTCCATGGGTAGATCGACAGAATCACGAACAGCGCGCCGACGTAGAACAGCAGAATCCGCCAGAACACCGAGCCGATCGCGTTGGGAATGGTCTTCTGCGGGTTCTTCGCTTCACCGGCGGTCAGGCCGATCATCTCGACGCCGAGGTAGGCGAACATCACCATCTGCAGGGACATCAACACGCCTTGCACGCCGTTGGGCATGAAGCCGCCATGGGCCCAGAGATTGGAAATCCCCAAGGCGACGCCGTCGTTGCCGAAGCCGAACGCGATCACGCCGATACCGCCCACCACCATCGCGATGATGGTGACGATCTTGATCAGGGCGAACCAGAACTCGAATTCACCGTAGTTCTTCAC
>DQGF01000046.1:11650-12060 GCA_003525045.1 Pseudomonas sp.
ATCTTGATCAGGGCGAACCAGAATTCGAACTCACCGAAGGCTTTTACCGCGATCAGGTTGATCGAGCCCATGCTGATCAACGCGGCGAGTGCCCAGATCCAGCGCGGCACGTCGGGGAACCAGACGCCCATGTACACCGCCACCGCGGTGATTTCCGCAACGCAGGTCACCAGCCACAGGAACCAGTAGTTCCAGCCGGTCAGGAAGCCCGCCAAGGGGCCGAGGTAATCTTGGGCGTAGCGGCTGAAGGAGCCGGCGACCGGGTTGTGCACGGCCATCTCGCCGAGGGCGCGCATGATCACCAGAATCGCCAGACCGCCGATGATGTAGGACAGCATGATGGCCGGGCCGGCCATTTCGATGGCCTTGGCTGAACCGAGGAACAGGCCGACGCCGATACAGGCACCGAG
>DQGF01000046.1:12349-12481 GCA_003525045.1 Pseudomonas sp.
CCGACGCCGATACAGGCACCGAGCGCCATCAAGCGAATATGCCGTTCGCCAAGTTCGCGTTTAAGCGGGCCGCCCTGAGCGGTCTCGCCGTGAGGCAGGTGATTGCCGACTGGCATAGGGGTACAACCTCGT
>DQGF01000046.1:12805-13137 GCA_003525045.1 Pseudomonas sp.
TTGTTATTGGATATGACCACCGAGTGTCGAAGCACTGACCGATAAGCCATTGCTTGCCTGAAACCGGGCCTGCTTCGTGGGCAAACCCGTCCTGTAGGACAAAACCTCCAGGACCAGCGGGGCGTGCAGTATAAAAAGCTTCCTATAGGGCTTTTCACTCTATAAACCACAACATTCAGCGAGAACTCTCGGGAAAAGCCCGGTTTGCGGAGGGGCATTACCTGGCTTGTGTAGGATTATTCGCTGCTGAAACGACGCGGAGTATTGCACGGCATTGGTGCATCGTCATGCCCGAATCCTTGCGGCATTTCCACTTCAACGCGTCTAGCACA
>DQGF01000343.1 GCA_003525045.1 Pseudomonas sp.
TTCGCGCCCCAGCGGGAGCAAGCCCCCTCGCCACAAAAGCCCTTCAAGATGCCGGCGGATCAGGCCTGAGCTTTGGCCTCGGCCAGTTGCTGCCACAGCGACGGTGCACCGGCGGACTTGGCGATGGCTGCCAGGCGCGCGATGTGTTGGGCCAGGTCATCTTCGCTGGCGCGGATGATTCGCGTCGGTTGACGGTCGGCCGGCAAGCGACGGATTTCAGTGGCCGAGTTGTCCGCGCCTTCACCGGAACCGTTGCCATCGGAGGCATTACCGGCCAGGGACAGGCTGGTCTGGCCGCCGGTCATGGTCAGGTAAACGTCGGCCAGGATCTCGGCGTCGAGCAAGGCGCCGTGGAGTTCACGGCCGGAGTTATCGACGCCATAGCGTTTGCACAAGGCATCGAGGCTGTTGCGCTGCCCGGGATGACGTCCCCGGGCCATCATCAAGGTATCGAGGATCGAGCAGTGTTGCGTGATGTCCGCGCGATCGTGCAGGCCCATCAGGGCGAATTCGTTGTTGATGAAGCCAACGTCGAACGCCGCGTTATGGATGATCAGCTGCGCGCCCTTGATGAACTCGAAGAACTCCTCGGCCACCTCGGTGAAACGCGGCTTGCCGACCAGGAATTCGTTGGTGATGCCGTGGACGCCGATGGCGCCTTCATCACTTTCGCGATCCGGTTGCAGGTAAACGTGGAAATGCCGGCCCGTCAGGCGCCGACCAAGCAACTCGACACAACCGATTTCGATAATCCGGTGGCCATCGGTCACCGGCATGCCGGTGGTTTCGGTATCGAGTACAACGGATCTGGTGGCCATCAGTGCTCAGCTCTCAACGGGTCATTCTTACAAAAGCGGCGATGTTAACACGCTCGCCGGGGTCTTTCAGTTACACCGTGTCGGGGTTGCACCGACTCAGGCCTGCTTGTACCCGCGCACTTCATCCACGCCACGGTTGGCCAACTGGTCGGCCCGTTCGTTGCCATGGTGGCCAATGTGCCCGCGCACCCATTTCCAGGTGACGTTGTGACGGTTGACCTGCTCATCCAGCAGCTTCCACAGATCGGCATTTTTTACCGGTTCCTTCGCCGCGGTTTTCCAACCGCGCTTCTTCCAGTTGTCCATCCACTCGTTGATGCCTTTCATCACGTACTGGGAGTCGGTCACCAGCAGCACGTCGCAGGAACGCTTGAGTTCTTCCAGGCCGCGGATTGCGCCCATCAGCTCCATGCGGTTGTTGGTGGTGTTGGCTTCGCCGCCCCAGAGTTCTTTTTCAACGCCCTTGCACACCAGCAATGCGCCCCAGCCGCCAGGGCCAGGATTGCCTTTGCAGGCGCCGTCGGTGAAGAGTTCTACGCTATCGCTCATGCCAACCTATCCAGAAAATGCGGTGGCTCGCCGATCGATGACCGACGATGCCCGAGGCCGGGGGCAAACCCGGCCGGGAATATTAATGTGTATTACGGCTCGATGCGACGACGGTTGACCTTGGCCATCGGCAATGGAATCAGCTTGCCCATCGGCTCGCGCCGCTCCTGGCGGACCGGCCGCAGGCCCACGACGATCTTGCGCGCCACCAATAAATAGAAGCCGCCACCCGACAGTTGCCAGTCACCGGCCTTGCGCTCCCAACCGGCCAGACGAGCCTGCCAGGTGGGGGACGCAAGCGGCGGACGATAGCACCCGAAGCGGCGTTTCTCCAGCGCAAAGCCCAGCAGATTCAGCCAGTCACCGACCCTGGAGGGGGAAATGCAGCGCGCCTTGCGCAAGCCATCGTGAGCGAACATGTGGCGCAAGCCCCAAGTGCTCCAGGGGTTGATCCCGATGATCAGCAGATGGCCGCCGGGCCGCACACTGCTTGCCGCTTCGCGCAGCAAACCGTGAGGCGACAGGCAGAAATCCAGCCCGTGCTGCAACACCACCACATCGGCGGCATGCTCGCTCAACGGCCAGGCCTGCTCTTCGCAAACGATCTCGACACCCGGCAACGGCGCGCCGAGCCGCACATTGCGCTGTACCTGCGGTGCCGAAGGCGGTGTCTGGGCTGATGGCCCGTAATGCACCAGGTAGCCGCCGAAAAAGCGCCCCAGCTCGTCTTCGAGCATGTGGCGTTCTTCGTCCAGCAGAAATTGCCCGATCGGGCCGGACAGCCATTCACGGGCCGCGCTGATCAACGTCAGCCACTCAGGATCGGCCTGAGCGAACGCTTTATCGGTCATTGCATTTCTCCAACGCGCCAGGAAGTTCTAAGATGCGCCATTGTTTTCCGCTTGGCGAATCCGACGATGATACAGATCAGTGCCCTGCCCGCCTTCACCGACAACTACATCTGGTTGTTACAAGACCCCCACACCCGGCGTTGTGCCGTCGTCGATCCGGGAGATGCCGCGCCGGTCCAGGCCTGGCTCGCGGCGCATCCTGAATGGGTACTGAGCGATATTCTGATCACTCACCATCATCATGACCATGTCGGCGGTGTCGAACAGCTCAAAAAAGCGACAGACGCTACCGTCTACGGCCCGGCCAGTGAAAATATCCCGGCGCGGGACATCGCCCTCAAGGATCGCGACCGAGTCAGCGTGCTGGGCTGTGACTTCGAGATCATCGAGATCCCCGGCCATACACTGGGGCACATAGCCTTTTATCACCAGGGTCTGCTGTTTTGCGGTGACACCCTGTTCGCCGCCGGTTGCGGACGATTGTTCGAAGGCACGCCAGAGCAAATGCACAGCTCGCTGACACGCCTTGCAGCCCTTCCCGAAGATACGCTGGTCTACTGCGCTCATGAATACACCCTGAGCAATCTGCGCTTCGCCATTGCGGTCGAACCGGGCAACCCCGACATCGCCGAACGGCTGGCCACCGTCACTGGGCAACGGGAAGGCGGGATCATCACGCTGCCTTCGACGCTGGCCCTGGAAAAGCTCACAAATCCGTTTTTGCGCACCGGCGAAACATCCGTTAAAGAAAAAGTGGACGAACGGATTGGAACTCATAACCGGGCTCCGAGTGCGGTCTTTGCTGCTCTTCGTGCTTGGAAAGATAAGTTCTAAGCCTTGTTGCAGATGGTATAAAAATTCTGAATGGTTGACCGCAGGGGGTACGCTTTCTAGAATCGCCCGACATTTTTGCCCGGAACTTACTTCCAGCCAATGTCGTCATCCATTCGTAAAGCCATCAATACAGACGCATTGACCCGCCTGGCTCAAGCCATCGCGGTGGCTGTGTCCGCCACGCTGGCGGGCTGTTCCAGCCATGTGCCGCAGACCGAAGCGGCACACACGCCGAATATCGCCGCTCGAGCCAAGCCAAAACCGGTCTGGCTCAGCGAAAAACCGACCCCGCAAATACCCCAGGATGTCTGGGAGCGCATGCGCCAGGGCTTCCAGCTGCAGGACACCGTCGGCGTCAACCCGCGCATCGAGCAACAGCGCCTATGGTTCGCCAGCAACCCGTCCTTCCTCGAGAATGCCGGCGACCGCGGCAGCCTGTACATTCATTACATCGTCGAACGTCTTGAAGAACGCAACATGCCGCTGGAGCTGGCGTTGCTGCCAGTGATTGAAAGCGCCTACAACCCGATGGCCTATTCCCGGGCCAACGCGGTAGGTCTCTGGCAATTCATCCCTTCCACCGGCCGCTACTTCAACCTGCGTCAGACCCGCTTCTACGATGGCCGTCGCGATATCACCGCCTCGACCACGGCGGCGATGGATTACCTGACCCGCCTGCATGACATGTTCAACGGTGACTGGTTGCTCGCCCTGGCGGCCTACAACGCGGGCGAAGGCACGGTCAGCCGGGCCATCGAGCGCAACGAAAAGCTTGGCCTGCCGACCGATTACTGGAACCTGCCACTGCCCGCCGAAACCCAGGCCTATGTGCCGAAGCTGCTGGCCCTGTCGCAAGTGGTACTGGCACCGGAAGCCTACGGCGTGAATCTCAACCCGATCGCCAACGAACCCTACTTCCAGGTCGTCGAAATCAACCAGCGCATGGACCTGTCCAAGGTTGCCGCGGTGGCCAACATCGACGAAGACGAACTGTTCCAGCTCAACCCCGCGTTCAAACAGCGCACCACCATCGACGGCCCCCAGCATTTGCTGGTGCCGACGTCCAAGGCGCAACTGCTGACCACCAGCCTGTCGACCATGCGCCCTGACGAGTTGATCAGCAAGAAGCCGCTCAAGCCGATCTTCGATGGCGCCGACAGCCCCGCCGTTGCCGGTGTCAAGCGTTCCTACCGGGTCAAGCGCGGCGACAACCTGGGCACCATCGCCAAGGCCAACAAGGTCGACGTCAAGGACCTGCAGCGCTGGAACAAACTGACCGGCAAGAATCTCAAGGTCGGTCAGACCCTGGTCATGCAGGACACCTCCAAACGCAGTGCCGGACGTGTCAACACCGTGGTCGCGGCTACCAGCAAGAAGCAGCAGACCCAGTACAAGGTCAAGCAAGGCGACTCGCTGTATATGGTAGCCAAGCGTTTCAACGTCGAAATGCAACACCTCAAGCGCTGGAACCCGCGGGTTGGCCAGGCGCTGAAGCCGGGGCAGATGTTGACGGTTGCTTCGCCGCATTAAAACGAGCCCCTGATTCAGGGGCTTTTTTTCGCCTGCGACTTGAGGGCTGTGGTGGCTTTTGTGGCGAGGGAGCTTGCTCCCGCTCGGTTGCGCAGCAGTCGTAAACCCTATGGATACGGTTTATCTGAAAGAACGCAGGGGGCCGCTTCGCGACCAGCGGGAGCAAGCTCCCTCGCCACAGGTACTTTGACCTTCCGGACCTGCGCGCCAGCAATTAACCGCGCATTAAATCCCTGTCTTTTTCCTGTCCATACAAGCTGTTACTGTACGGCCCACAAAGCCCAAGCCGCCTGGATCGGATCTCTGACTTGAAGCGTCCCCTCCTCCTGTTCCTGATCAGCCTGGCCTTGAGCTCCCCCGCAAGCGCGACGATCAGCGAAAGCCATGGTTATGCGCAGTTCGGCACGCTCAAGTACCCGGCCAGATTTACCCACTTCGACTGGGTCAACCCGCAAGCGCCCAAGGGCGGTACCTTGCGGGTGATGGCGTTTGGCACCTTCGATACGCTCAACCCCTACACCTTCAAGGGTTCGAGCCCGGTTTCCACCGCGAATTTCCTGCAGTACGGCATCAACGAGCTCAACGAACCATTGATGGTCGGCACCGGCCAGTACGCGCCGTCCGGCGACGAGCCGACGTCCAGTTATGGCCTGATCGCCCAATCGGTGGAATACAGCGAGGATCGCAGTTGGGTGGTGTTCAACCTGCGCCCGGAAGCGCGGTTCCACGATGGCTTGCCGATTACCGCTTACGACGTCGCGTTTTCCTACCGTCTGCTGCTCAAGGAAGGCCACCCGCAGTACCGCACCAATCTTCAGGAAGTGTTGCGGGTCGACATCCTCAACCCGCAGCGCATCCGCTTCGTCTTCAAGCGCGCCGGCAATCCCTTGCTGATCCTGCGCCTTGGCGAGTTGCCGGTGCTGCCGCAGCATTACTGGAAAGGACGGGACTTCAAGGCCACCACCTTCGAGCCGCCCCTGGGCAGCGGACCGTATCGCATCACCTCGGTAACGCCCGGGCGACAGCTCGTTTTCGAGCGGGTCAAGGATTACTGGGGCAAGGATCTACCGGTCAATCGCGGCAAGTACAACGTCGACCGCATGGAAGTCGAGTTCTACCGTGACAGCGACGTCGCCTTCGAAGCCTTCAAGGCCGGTGAGTTCGACATCTACATCGAGCATCAGGCGAAGAACTGGGAAAACGGCTACAACTTCCCGGCGGTGCGCCGCGGCGACGTGATCAAGGCGCAGATCCCGCACCAGATCCCGACCCAGACCCAGGGTCTGTTCATGAACAGCCGCCGTGCGACTTTCTCCGAGGCCAAGGTTCGTGAAGCGCTGGGGATGATGTTCGACTTCGAGTGGACCAACCGCACGCTGTTCAGCGGTGCCTATAAGCGCACCCTGAGTTACTACCCCAATAGCGAATTCTCCGCGACCGGCCTTCCGGTAGGCCATGAGTGGCTGATGCTCAAGCCGTATCGCGAGCAGTTGCCCGCCCAACTGCTCACCGAGCCGTTCAGCCTGCCGCAGACCCAAGGCCGCGGCATTCCCCGGGAAACCCTGCGCACGGCCTTGGGCCTGCTTGCGGAAGCCGGCTGGAAGCTCAATGGCCAACGGGTCCAGAACGCCGCAGGGCAACCGCTGCGCCTGGAGATCCTGCTGGTCAATCCGAACCTGGAACGCATCCTTCAGCCTTACGTCGAGAACCTCGCCAGCATCGGCATCGACGCGCGGCTGCGTACGGTTGACCGCGCCCAGTACAAACAGCGCCTCGATCAGTTCGATTTCGACATGATCCTGATGACCCTCAACCAGACCCTCAGCCCCGGTCTGGAGCAATGGCAGTACTTCCATTCCAGCCAGGTCGGGATCAAGGGCAGCAAAAACTACGCGGGCATCGCCAACCCGGTGGTCGACCACTTGCTCGAACAATTGCTCGCCGCCCAGACCCGCGACGAACAGGTCGCCGCTGGCAAGGCGCTGGACCGGGTGCTGCTGTG
>DQGF01000447.1:0-176 GCA_003525045.1 Pseudomonas sp.
CTGGACCTGCTCGGCAACGGCACGGCCTGTCTGCTCTGGTCTTCACCCTTGCCCACGAGCGCATCGCGCCCGATGCGCTACATTGACTTGATGGGTGGCCACAAGCCCCACCTGCTCGTGCGCTCGCGCAATAACCTGGGCGCAGAAACTGCCGTCAAGTATGCGCCCTCGACCCG
>DQGF01000447.1:451-9356 GCA_003525045.1 Pseudomonas sp.
CGCAGAGACTGCCGTCAAGTACGCGCCCTCGACCCGGTTCTACGTGGCCGACAAACTGGCGGGCACACCCTGGCTGACCCGGCTGCCGTTTCCGGTGCATGTGATCGAACGCGTGGAAACGTATGACTACATCAGCCGCAATCGCTTCGTCACCCGCTACGCCTACCACCACGGCTATTTCGACGGTGTGGAGCGGGAGTTTCGCGGTTTCGGCCGCGTCGATCAGTGGGACACCGAGGAGATCAGTGCCGTCTCGCAGGGCGGCGTCTTTCCAGGGGCGGACAACCAGGACCCTGCGTATTCGGTGCCGCCGGTGCACACCCGGACCTGGTTCCACACGGGAGCCTATTTCGGCGAATCGATCGTCTCCAGGCAATACGCAAAGGAGTATTACGACGAAGGCGACGACAGCAGCTTCATCGCGGGGTTAAGCGACGCAGAGCAGAAAAGCCTGCTGCTCGACGACACGCTGTTGCCCGGCGCCGTGATGCTTGCCGATGGCAGTCGCCTTCCATGGAACTTCTCACCCGATGAGATGCGCGAGGCCTGCCGCGCGTTGCGCGGCTCGATTTTGCGCCAGGAAATCTACGCGCTCGACGGCTCTGACGCCGCCGACCGCCCTTACAGCGCCTCAGAGCGCAACTACAGGATCGAAGTCCTGCAACCACGGGGGGAAAACCCCTACGCGGTGTGCTTCGCGTTCACGCGCGAGGCCATTGACTTCCATTACGAACGCAAGCTTTACAAAGTACTCGGCAACCAGCTTGTGGACCAGGATGCACCGCCGCCCGGCGCCAAGGATGCCGCCGACCCGAGGGTGTCTCACGCGCTGACGCTCGAGATTGATCCATTCGGCAACGTGCTGCAATCCGCGGCGGTCGCCTACGGTCGCCGTTATCTGGATCCCTCGCTAACATCGCAAGATCAACGCAAACAAACAGTGCCGCTCAGTACCTATGCGCAGGCTTCCTACACCAACGCTGTCCTCGCCGAAGACGCGTACCGTGCGCCGTTACCTGCGCAATCGAGTAGCTACGAACTTATCCAGCTCTCGCCGTCGAGTGCGCCACCCGGCATTACACCGCTGCTGGGGTTCACGCAATTGGCCAGCGCCATTCGAACGGCAGCAGACGGCACACATGACATCGCCTTCGAAGACCTGAATCCTTCGGGTCTCCAGCAGGGCCAAACGTATCGGCGATTGATTGCGCGGGCGTGCACCTTCTATCGGCCCAACGACATGGGCGCTGCGGCCTCCGACGCGAACGCACTTCTCCCGCTTGGCACGCTGGAGGCGCTGGCACTGCCAGGCATCCAGTATCAGCTCGTATTCACCCCGGGACTGGTTTCACAGGTCTATCGGCGGGCGGGCTCTGCGCTCCTGCCCATGCCTGCCGACGTGCTTGCCAGCATCGCCGCGGATGGGGGTGGCTATGTCGACTTGAATGGCGACGGCCATTGGTGGCAGCCCTCCAGCCGCGTTTTTCACTCGCTCACCGCAACCACACCTGCCGCCGAAAAATCCGCGGCGTTACAGCATTTCTATCTGCCGCGCCGCGCCGTGGATCCCTACGGCAATTGCGCGACGGCCAACTTCGACGTGCACGATCTCGTCCCGGTGCAAACCACCGATGCGGTCGGCAACTCTACAACGGCCATCCACGACTACCGCGTTCTCTTGCCGGTCCTCGTCACCGATCCCAACGGCAATCGAAGCGCTGTTACATTCGATGCGCTCGGCTTTGTGGCGGGGACCGCCATCATGGGAAAGGCCACCGAAAACCTCGGTGATTCACTCACCGGCTTTTCCGCCGGCCTGACACCCGCGGACATAGACGGTTTTTATGCGGCCAATGATCCCCACAACCTGGCCGGCGCGCTATTGGGCACGGCCACGATGCGCATCGTCTACGACCCGCTGCGCTTCTTCAATTCGCGTCTGGCCTCGCCCGCCGATCCCTCGAAGTGGCTGCCGGTCTTTGCCGCCACTATCGTGCGCGAGACGCATGTCAGCGACCTTGCACAGGGTCAGACGAGCAAAACGCACATTGCTTTTGGGTACTCCGACGGCTTCGGCCGAACCGTGCAGAAGAAAGTCCAGGCCGAACCGGGACCCGCCGTCGCGGACGGCCCTGTTATCGATCCGCGTTGGGTCGGCAGCGGCTGGACCATTTTCAACAACAAGGGCAAGCCTGTGCGCCAATACGAGCCTTTTTTCAGCCAGTTGGCAGCGAAGGGGCACCAGTTCGAATTCGGCGTACAAGCGGGCGTCAGCGCCATTCTTATCTATGACCCGATAGGGCGCGTAGTCGCCACGCAGCATCCCAATCAAACCTACGAGAAGAGCGTCTTCGATGCGTGGCATCAGCAATCGTGGGACGCAAACGACACCGTGCTGGTGAACGAGCCTGCAGCCGATGCGGACGTGGGCGGCTACCTCGGTTTGCTTCCCGGCAGTGATCTATCACCAACCTGGTATACGCAACGCATTAGCGCAAACCTCGGCACGCAGGAGCACGATGCCGCTGCGAAAGCGGCCGCCCACGCCAACACACCCGGTATAAGCCACCTGGATGCGCTGGGACGCCCTTTCCTTACCATCGCCGACAACGCCGCCGTCGGCCAATACGCGACGCGTGTCGAGCTCGACATCCAGGGCATGCAGCGCTGCGTCACTGATGCGCTCGACCGCAAGGTCATGGTGTACGACTACCACATGCTTGGCGGCAGTATTCATAAGTCCGGCATGGAAGCCGGGCAGCGCTGGAGCCTGGACGATGTCACAGGGAAAACCATCCGCGCCTGGGATTCGAGAGGACACAATCACCGCAACGAATACGATGCACTGCGCCGGCCTTCCGGCTTGTTCGTGCTGGGCACCGATGCCGCGAATTCCGATCCTCGCACCCTGGTCGAGGTGCTGTACCACCAGGTCGTTTACGGTGAAGGAAAGCCAGACGATGTGATGCTCAATCTTCGGACCCGTGCCTACTCGACCAGCGACACGGCAGGTGTCGTCACCCACCTGGCGCTCAACCCGGTTACCGGGCTGCCGCAAGCCTACGACTTCAAGGGCAATGCGCTGGGGGTCAAGCGGCAATATGTCGCGGACCATCAGATATTGCCGAACTGGTCGGCAGCGCCAGTGCTTGGCAGCACCTTCATCGGCAATACCCAATACGATGCGCTCAACCGCCCGACCGCGGCCACCACCCCCGATGGAAGCACCACGCGTACCACCTATAACGCCGCCAATAGGCTGGAAACCGTCAGCATCAATCTGGCGGGCGCGGCGGCGCAAACGGCCTTTATCACGAACATCGATTACGACGCGCAAGGCCGCCGCACGCTGATCGACTATGGCAACGGCGCCAGGACGACGTACGACTACGACCCATACACCTCCCGTTTGACGCGGGTGCTCACCCGACGCAGTCCGGCCGGCTTTCCCGACGATTGTCCGTCGCCACAGCACACGGACTGGCCCGGATGCCAGATCCAGAACCTCGTCTACACGTACGATCCGGTGGGCAACGTCACCGCCGTTCGCGACAACGCGCAGCAGACCATTTTTTTCCGCAATCAGCGCGTGGAACCGAGCAATGACTATACCTACGATGCCATCTACCGCTTGACGCAAGCCAGCGGCCGCGAGCACCTCGGACTGGGCGCCAACGGCATCCCACTGGCACCGGCAGCGAGTTCATACGGCGACGCGTCTCGCGTTCGCTTGCCGAGCCCCAATGACGGCAACGCCATGGGGACGTATACCGAACACTACGACTATGACCCCGCAGGCAACTTCCTCAAGTTCATCCATAAGGGCAGTCAGCCCGTCCATCCGGGATGGACGCGTACTTATGGCTACAACGAAGCCAGTGCGCTGGAGCCTGGAAAGATCAGCAATCGCCTGTCCTCCACGGTTGTCGCCGGTACCCAGGCCCTGACCGAGGGGTACAGTTACGACCTTCACGGCAACATGACGTCGATGCCGCAATTGCAGGCGATGCAGTGGAATTTCCATGACGAACTACAGGAGTCGCAGCGCCAGGCGGTGAATGCAGACGATGCCGATGGCGGGCTGCACCAAGGCGAGCGCACGTATTACGTTTACGACGGTACCGGTCAACGGGCCCGCAAGATTAGCGAATCACCGGCTGGAATCAAACGCAAGGAGCGTTTCTATCTGGACGGATTCGAAGTGTATTTCGAGTACGACAACGCGGGCGCCCTCACCCTGCAACGCGAAACGCTGCACGTGGCCGACGACCGGCAACGCATCGCGCAGGTAGAGACGCGGACCCAAGGAAACGATGGCTCTCCCGCGCGGTTATTGCGTTATCAGTTCAGCAATCACCTGGGTTCGGCGGTGCTGGAACTGGACGATGCGGCGCAGGTGATTTCCTACGAAGAATTTTGTCCCTACGGGAACACTTCGTACCAGGCGGGACGCAGCGCTGTGGAAGTCAGCCTCAAGCGATATCGCTTCACCCGGATGGAGCGCGATGAGGAAAGCGGGCTGAGCTACCACGGGGCCAGGTACTACGCGACCTGGCTGGGCCGATGGACGAGCTGCGATCCAACCGGATTGAGTGGCGGCCTCAACTTATACGAGTACGTCCTGTCTTGCCCCACTGGCCTGACTGATCCGGCCGGGACTGATAATGGTCGTCCAACTGACGAGGACATCGCAAAGATCGACGCTCGTACAAAGGAAATTCGAGACCTGCTGACCCCGGACCTGCCTCGCTGGAACGCCCAGGGCCCGCCGATAACGCCGACGCAGAGGGGGAAGATCAAGGATCGGATCGACATGCTGCGCACACTCATACCCAAGCTGTACGACGCCGGCGATACCCTCGACGCATCCATCATCGTCCACATGATCGGCGACATGCTTTTCGACATGAAGATGGGGGAAAAACAATGGAATGAGCTTTCGGACGCTAATAAAGGTTACTGGGGCATGAAACTCGACCATCCGGAATGGGCGGTCAAACCCAACGCCTTGAACATGATGACCGGTGCGATCGTGACCGAAAGCATGAGCACCGACGTTCAGATTTTCCAGGGTATTGCCATGGGCTTCCTCACGATGTCGGCCATGCCCTCCAAACCCAAGGCACCCGTGACGGCCGGCGCGGATGATGTCAGGGGGCCGCACAATTACCTCCCGGTCAAAAACGGTGCACCTTATCTGGCGGACTCGGAAGGCGTCCTGGCGCACATGACGAACGATCGCTGGTACTCGAGGTGGATACGCGGGGGGACTCAACTCATCCTGAGCAGAGGCCCTGTTACCCAAGGTGGCCTGTTGAACGCGATACGCCGTTTCGGACGGACGGGGCGAAGGCTGACGATTCTGTCGGGACCCCATGGCGATGAGACAGGCCGAATGTTAACGCAGACCGCCGATGAGATTAATCCCAACATCGGAGGGCAGCGGCATTTCCTGAACGCGGACATCAATGTCATCGGTCGAAACGGGCATGCGCCGGGCGTGCGCGTACTCAATGCCGAACTCTTGTCGGACATGGAGCTCAAGACCGTCTTGACCTCTGGCGATGACGTTTATGCGGCGTGGTGCCACAGCGGTGTTTGTGCCCAACTCAGTCGAGCTTTTGATCGAGTCTCGCAATAGTCAGTTTGATCCACGGAGGATGCTCCATGCCAATCGAACGCACACCAGGCGCTACCGGCGACGGCCAGGGCAGCGTCCAAGGGAAATTCGTCGACGCGGACGGCGCCCCCATCGCCGGTGCGCGCATCTCTTTGTTGGCGCAGCGTGTACGCGACCGATCGGAACTCGCATCGGCTGCCACGAATGAGTTGGGTGAGTTCCTGTTGATCTATCCGCGCAACAAAGCCGTCAACCTGATCGTGCAAGCCCTCGACGCCCACGGCAAGGTCACCGCGAAGTCCGAGGTCTTGTTCGCCGCCGATGCGCATGTCGACATCGACCTGACGACGGCACGTATCGGCAGTGTGCCTGCGCCGTCGGCCCACACGCTGCTGAGCAGCACGGTCGCGAGTCAATTGCTGAAGACGCCCTTGGCGGATCTAAAACAGAACAAGGACAACCATGAACTGGATTTTGTCGCGAAAGCCAGCGGTGTGCCTTTTGCGGACGTGGCCCGCTTGTACATTGCGCGACGACTGGCCGTTGCGAACAAGCTGGACGAACACACGCTGTACGGCATTTTCAGCCAGGGCATACCGGCGCCCCTCGACACGGCGCTGGGGCAGTTGCCTGATGCCGGCATCGACGACGCGTTCGTTGCGCAGGTTCTGACGGGGGTGCTGGCTCATTCGGACGCGTCGCTCGCCCATGCGCTAGGCGCCGCACTCGCGGCCAATGTGCTGCCCGCCACTTATGCGGCGAAACAGACAGATGAATTGGCGCAGCTCGACGCGTTGCGCACGCAGCGTGTCGGCGCGAAGCCTTACATCCGTGGAAAAACGCCGCTCAACGACGTGTTGAGTGCCGCCGGCGTCGATGCTGTGGTGAGCACCGCCTTCATCCAGGCGTACGCCGCATCGGGAAAGCGTCTGCGCGCGACATGGAAGGCGCTGCGTGCCGACACTGCGCTGACTAAGGAACAACTGACGACGCTCAACACCGCACTGAACGCCAGCGAACTGCTCGGCGGCAACCTGGTACTGGTGAAAGACACCCTGCAGCGCCTGGCCCGAGGGGCGCTGACAAGCGTACAGAATCTCGCCCTGCTCGATGAAGCCGAATGGGTCGCAAGGATCGAGCAACTCGATCCGCAGGCCTCGACGATTCCTCCGGTGTTGCCCGATGACACGCCGGCACAGCGCATCCTCCGTTTCGCAAAGGCATTGGCCGAACGGTTCCAGTCGCGTTACCTGACGACAACCTTTCTCGGCGGCCTGACCAAAGCCACGGAATCCTCCTTTGCCGCCAAGGAGGAATTGGTGTCGGTACTGACCGCGAACCCGAAACTCAATCTGCGGCGTACAAACATCGACCAGTACGTCGCCAGGAACAACGTCGAGATGTCGGCCCAGGCGCTGGGTTCACTGAAGGCCATGCAACGGCTGTCCCTTTTGTCTCCCCACTACGCTACGGTAGAAGCGCTTAAAGGCGCGGGTTACCACTCGGCGCAAGCCGTCTATTTCAGCGGGCGCGCGCCCTTCGTCGCGCAGATGACGCCGCTGCTCGGTAGTGCTCCGCGAGCCGAAGCGGCATGGCTGCGCGCGCAAGCGCGCTACGCCAGCGCGTTGTCCGCTTTCGGCCGCTACAACCTCGCGCTCAATGGCACCACGGTGGCGTTGATGGCCTCCCCCGTACCTCCTGCGGATTCATTGGCCAATCTGCCGGACCTGCAGGCTCTGTTTGGTTCGCTCGATTACTGTGAATGCAGCGAATGCCGCTCGGTGCTCAGTCCCGCGGCCTACTTCGTGGACTTGCTGCAATTCCTCAAACAACGCGCAGTCCTCGATGCACTGTTCTCTCGTCGGCCCGATCTGCAATTCATCGCCCTGGGTTGCGACAACACGGACGTCACGTTGCCCTACATCGACGTCGTCAATGAATTACTGGAATCGGCGATAGCACCGCCCGCTGCACCGGTCACGCTCTTCGAGACCGCGGGCGCCTCCGCGGAGCGGCGTGCGTTGCCCCAGCAAGTGTCGCAGGCTGCGTACGATAAAACCGCGGTGGCGGTATTCCCGCTGACCCTCCCCTTCGATCTTTCTTTTAGCCGGACTTCGGCTTTTCTGAAGGCGATGGGCACTCGACTCGACCAGGTGATGCGACTGTGCGGTAGCGGCAGTGCGGCGGCGCGTGCGGCGGCGCAACTCGGCCTCAATCCCGCACTACAGGCGGTGATCAACGGTACCGATCCACACCAGCCCTGGGAGCGTTGGGGATTCAATGCCCAGGCCAACCCGGCGAACGTGTATGACCCCAAGACGAGGCAGCCGCTGAGCCCGCCACCCGCCGACTGGATCGCCGCCTTATCGAAGGTGCCAGTGCTGCTGGGACGCGCCAATCTCAACTTCGCCCAGTTGTGCCAGTTGCTGGAAGTGACCTGGGTGACGGGCGGCAACGTGACCCTCAAGCTGGGTTTCACCGTCCAGGACAACATCAACATCTCCAGCTGCGACACGGAGCTCATGACCATTGATGGACTCGATGCAGCCGTGCTCGACCGGGCCAATCGCTTCCTGCGGCTGTGGACAGCCACCGAGCTGCAGATGTGGGAGCTGGATTGGGCGCTTGAATCGGCGAACGGCAACATGGACAACGCGTTCCTCATTTTCATTGCCGATGCTCTGGCCTTGCGGGAGCGATTGAGGCTGCCGCTGCAGGAGCTGCTGAGTTTTTGGGGGCCGATGTCCACCCATGACGTGAACAGCCACCTCGGCGATGTGGATACCCTCGTTGCATCGACTTACGACCGCGTGTTCCGCAGTCCGACCTTGCTGGCTTCCTGGTCCGAGGTCTTTGTCGACGCCGGTGCTTTGCCGCAAGGTCCGATCGATTCCAACGCCATCAAGGCGGCGCTGGGTTTGAGCACCGACGATCTCGCAGCGATTGGAGCCGCAACGGGAGTCACCCTCGATTTGTCGCTCGACGGCCTCAACGTGTTGCTCCGTCACGCCCGGCTCGCCTCCTCTTTATCCCTCACCGTCCCCGACCTGTTGCAGTGGATGACACTCTGCGATGCGTTGCCTTCCGGGTCCGCTCCCGCTTTTGGCGGCACGCCAGCCAACACGGCCGAGTTCCTGCGCAGAATGGCGCTCCTGCAAGCGACCGGCGTCAACCTGCCCGACCTGGACTATCTGCTGCGCAACGGATCGGCCACCCGGAGCAAGATGACGTTTACAACGGCACAGGCGACGGCAGTGTTGCAGGCGATTCGCGATGCGCTCGCCA